>JBEIFN010000204.1:0-4687 GCA_040382435.1 Alphaproteobacteria bacterium | reverse complement strand
TACTCGGCGAACAAGAACGCCATCGAGCCCTCGCGGATGTAGCCCGCGATGCGCTGCATGGTCTCGTTGCCCTCGGGCAACTTCGCGACGCGCAGGTAGAAGTAGGCTGCGAGGAGCAACCCGAGGGCGCTGGCCACGACGGGCAGCAGCGTCCAGGTGTCGAGGTTGGGCATGATCCATCCTTCGGAGAAAACGCCGCACTGGGCGGCAGACGTAGGCCGGCCTCCTTGTCACGTTTTGGGGTCGAAGGCAAGGCCGACAAGCCGCGGCGGAGGCGGGTTCGGGATGCTATGGGCGCACAGCGGGGACCGGGACCGTTCCCACGCGCCCGGAGGCCCGTTGCGCACACCTTGGTTGATGGTCGTGATCTGCATGGCGTGCGCGGAGCAGCTCGCGCCCGAGGCCGCCGTGGTCGCCGCCCCCGTACCCGAGGCCGCGCCGACCGAGGCGGCCAAGCTCGACCCCGAGATCGCCCGCAACGAGATCGAAAAGGTCGTCGAGCTCGTTCAAGATGTCTCGTTCTACCATGAAAAAGAAGAGGTCGACGCGGCCGCCCAGCTGTGGCATCAGGCCTTTGAACGTTGGGCCAAAGCCCTCCGCGACCCGCTCGCGGCGGCGGACCCCTCGGCAGCGCTCGCCCTCGAATACCGCTTCGGCGCGCTCCGCACCGCGCTCGAAGCCCGCCGTGGCAAGCCCAAGCCGATCACGGCGACGATCGTCGAGGACCTCCGTGCGACCGCTTGGCGTTTGACCGGCGATCCTCCTCCGGCACCACCGCCCGCCGCCGAGCCGCCCAAGCCGCCCGAGCCAGCCAGCGTCAAGCCCAGCTCGCCGACGCCCAAGCCAGCCGCGCCAGCCCCCAAGCCAAAGCCCCAAAGCGCGCCGACGGAGCGGGGTCAGCCCGGCTGATCGAGGTGGCCTGCCTCGGCGTCCCCCATCTCGACGCCGCCGCTCCCAAAGTAGGTCTTCCACCGCTCCGAAACCCGCGCGCGCGTGGCCTCGTCCCCCTCGACGACATCCGGGTACCAAGCCTTGAACCTGGCATCGATGAGGATGGAACCCTCGCGGACGATGTGGTTTCGTTCGACCCGCTCGCGCGCACAGTGGATGTCCGCGGCCGGCTCGAACCGCGTGAACGTCGTCCAGAGGAAGCGCGCGTCGGTGCGTGTCGCCTCCGCCGCGTCGTCGACGACGACCACCAAGGGCCATTCCGGAAAGGCCGCGGCGATGCGCCCGCAGAATCCAGGCTCGTCGGCGTGGCGCGGCCCCGAGACCACGAGCACTCCGGGGCAGTACACCACGACCTCGCGGACACCCTGAGCAACGTCTCCCGAGAAGGTCACCGGCAGATCGCGCCACGGCTCGCCCACCCCGATCATCACACCTCGCGACCCCTCCAGCAGCTTGGGTCCGGTGTAGTCGAGGCTGTCCAGCGAGAGGTTCGCGAGGACGAAAAGGTCGGTCTCCGGACGGAACCGACGGAGTAGCTCCGGCAGAACCACCTTGGGCCGCTTGAGATCGACCGGCGTATCGAGCACCCACAGGAACTTCGTGAGCGCGAGCTGGCCCTCGCCGAGGATGCGGAGCGCGGACCCCACAGCCTCCCGCTTGTAGCGCTCTCGAACGATCGCACCTGCGAGCGCGTGGTAGCCCGTCTCGCCGTAGGACCAAAGGTCGACCACACCGGGCATGACGACGGGGAAGATCGGGGACAGCAGGTCCTGGAGGAAATCGCCGATGTACAGGTCCTCCTGACGCGGCTTGCCCACCACGGTCGCGGGCCAGATCGCGTCGCGGCGGTGGCAGAGCGCATCGACGTGAAACACCGGATAATCATGCTTCCACGAGTAATAGCCATAGTGATCGCCGAACGGACCCTCGGGAGCGACCTCGTGGGGCTTGACGTGTCCGACGAACGCGAACTCCGCATCGGCGATCAACCGGTGCGCGCCCGGCCCGGCGGTCGTCCGCAGGCGTTCGCCGAGCAGCAGGCTCGCGAGCAAAATCTCGGGCACGTTCTCAGGGAGCGGCGCGATCGCCGAGAGGATCAGCGCCGGGGGCCCGCCGACGAACAGCGTCACCGGCAAGTCCTCGCCCCGCGCCTGCGCGACATGGTGATGAAATCCCCCGCCCTTGCCGATCTGCCAGTGCATCCCGGTGGTGTCCGGTCCATGGCGTTGAATCCGATACATTCCGAGGTTGGGGACCTTGGTGTCGGGGTGCTCGGTGTAGACGAGCGGTAGCGTGACGAAGAAGCCGCCATCCTTGGGCCACTGGCGGATCATCGGAAGCGTACCGATGTCAGGCTGGCGGTCGATCACCTCGGTCACGGGCGCGCGACGGACGTGCTGGGTCCCGATCTTGAGGGCGGAGCCAAAGAAGCCCCGATTCGCCCAAACCTTGCCCAACGTCGGAGGCATGAACTCGTGCAGCATCCGCACGGCGTCCTCGACGAACTGCCGTGGCCGCGGACCGAAGGCGAGCTCGGTGCGGGCCGGCGTGCCGAACAGGTTCGTGACGACGGGCACCCGGCTGCCCTTGACGTTGGTGAACAGCAGCGCCGGACCGTTCGCGGCGATGACCCGGCGATGGATCTCGGCGAGCTCGAGGTCGGGATCGACCGGCGTGTCGATGATCGCAAGGTCCTTGCGGGCTGCCAGCAGCTCGACGAAGCTTCGGATGTCGCGCACCACCATCGGACCTCCTCAGGCACCCGCCCTAACCTCCGAGGACCCGCGCGGAGGTCGCTGTGACCGCGCGTGGCGTCAAGGCGACGGCGCCAGCCGCAACTCCCCCGTCGCGTGACGCAGCGCGACGTCCGCGAGGTGCACGTTCATGCGCTCCGACAGCTCGGCGAGGCGCGCCGCCGCAAGACCGAGACGCGCGTCCTCCGCCGTCTGGAGCGTCCCGACGCCCGCGGCGAGCGACGCCTCGGCGAGGCGAAGGTTCTCGGTCGCCAGCCCGATCTCGCGCTCCACCGCCGCGCGCGCCGCCTCGGCGCGGAGTCGCTCCTGCCAAGCCGACTCGACCTCGCGCCGGACGGCGTCACGCTGCCGCTCGTGGGCGGCCTCCGCCATGCGAACCTGGCTCGCCTTCTGCCGGGTGTCGACGATTCGAAAGCCACCATCCCAAGCGACCCAGTTCAGCTGGATCCCTGCGTTCCAGATCCAGTTTCGCCCCGAGAATCCCGTGTTCTGGGTGTACTGTTCGGTGAATCGTCCATCGACCGTCGGCACCCACCCGAGCATCGAGACCGTGTGCTGGGTACGCGCGCTGTCCATGCGCAAGCGCGCCGCCGCCACTTCGGCCCGGTGCGTCCAGGCGTGCTCGACGGCCGCGTCCAGCGATCCGAAGGCGCGCGCGCTGGGTTGTGGCTCTTCGAAAGCGGCGTCGCCCGGTAGCCCCGACCAGTCCGACAGCAACCGCTCCGCGACGACGCGACGCGCGGAGGCCGCCGCCAGCTCGCGCTGCGCCCGTGAGACGGCGAGCTCCGCTTGCAGCTCGGCCTGCGCCACCGCGACGCCCCCCGCGCGTAGCTTGGCGACCGTCTCACGGTGCTGTTGCGCATTGGCCAGCGCGTCCTTCGAGACGGCCTCGGCGGCCCGCCCGAGCAGCACGGCCCAATAGACCTGGGCGACGCCCTTCCTGAGATCGGCGAGCTTGGCGTCACGGTCGCGGGCACCCGCGTCGATGATGTCGTCGACACCTGCTGCTTGGGCGAACGCGGGCGCATTCACGATCGGCTGCAAGAAGGTGAGGCTCCCATCGAGCGCAACCTTCTTCTGCAGCAGGATCGGGTCGCCGAGTTCGAGCGGCGTCCCGGTGAGCTGCTCGACCAAACCGGTGATCTCGGGCGGAAACAGCGCCGACGGATCGAACGCGACCTCGATTTGGTTGAAGGTGACGTTGCTGCCGAGCACCACCTTGGGCAACAGCGCAGCGACGCTGAGGAACTGCGCTTCCTCCATCTGCCGCTGCTGCTCCTCGATCAACACCGCCTCATGCGAGCGCGTCGAGACCGCCGCCCACACGTCCTCGAGCGTCGCAGCCTCGGCCGCGCCCAGCGCCCACAGCATCGACCCCACGGCGATCATGCCCCCTCCTCGGTGGTGGCGGTCGTCGGGACCACCGGACGCAACGTGGCGACCAAGCGACCGAACCACAGGCCCGCATCGTCGAACAAGGTGTAGACGACGGGCACCGCGAGCAACGTGAGCAGCAAGCTCAGCGACTGCCCGCCGACGACGACGCCGGCGGTCGCGCGGTTGAGACCCGAACCGATGCCCTCGGAGAGCTGCAGCGGGATCATGCCCGCGACGAACGACAGCGTCGTCATCAAGATCGGCCGCAAGCGCTCCTGGTTGGCCTTGAGCACCGCTTCGTCACGCGGCAGCCCGCGCTCCCGGAGCTGGTTGCTGTGATCGATCTGCAGGATCGCGTTCTTCTTCACGATGCCGAACAGCACGAAGATGCCGAGCACGCTGAACAGGTCGAGGCCCTGGTCGAACAGGAGCAGCGACGCGAGCGCGAACGGCAGCGTGAGCGGAAGCGAGAGGAGGATGGTGAACGGGTGCAACCAGCTCTCGAACTGTGCGGCGAGGACGAGGTACATGAAGACGAACGCGAGCCCAAAACCGAGCACCACGCTCGCCGCCGTCTCCTGCATCAGCTCGGTCTGTCCGTCGGC
>JBEIFN010000203.1:0-4698 GCA_040382435.1 Alphaproteobacteria bacterium | reverse complement strand
GCTACAACGCGCGTGAGGGGATCTACGGCGACATGATCGCGATGGGCATCCTCGATCCCACCAAGGTCACCCGCTCGGCGCTCGAGAACGCGGTGTCGGTCGCGAGCACGATGCTCACCACCGAGGCGATGGTCGCCGAGATCCCGCAGAAGAAGCCGGCGGCGCCGGCCGGCGGTCCGGGCGGCATGGGCGACGACATGTTCTGATCGACGTCGTCGTCGCGTCTCGCCCCGGCGGTCGGTCTCCGGCCTCCGGGGTTTTCTTTTGGGCCATCGGGGGCACGAACCGATTCAACGCGGCGGCAGGATCGCGCGTTGATCGTCCTCGGAGGTGTTGAGCCGCAGGCTTCGCGAGAGCGCGGGGCCGACTGTCGGGTCTTCGGCAAAACGCCGCCACGCCGGTTGCGCGACGAGGGCCTCGGGACGCAGCCCTTGGTCGAAGGCGACCTGAAGGGCGGCCTCGAAGGTGGCTGCGTCTCCACGCGTCGCCGCCGCTTGGGCGAGCTGGAGCCAGCCGACCCATGCGCCCGGTCCCGTAGGGCGCAGCCGTGTGAGGGCCCGCGCCGCGTCGACGGCACCGTCGGCATCGCCGAGACCGAGCCGGACCTCGGCCAGGTCCGCCCACACCTCGGCGCGCGACGGGTCGAGCGCGGCTGCACGCTCGAGGCGTGCCAGCGCCGACGTCGAACGTCCAGCATAGCGCTCCGCCAACGCCGAGAGGTAGACGATGCGCGCGTCGCTCGCGACCTGCGTGGTGAAGGCGTCGGCGTGGGTGACGACGGCGTCGAGCCGCTGCGTGTCGCACGAGGAGGGCACCCCCTGTCCGGGGACGTCAGGCCAGGTGCAGGCGGCGCTGATTTGACCGTCCAAGACGACCCATGCGGCGACGATCGTCTCCTCCCGCCAGTCGGCCAACGGCGCGTCCGCGAGGGCGGCTGCCATGAAGGCCCAAGCGAGCATGCTACTGCGTCGCCAACCAGGCGGAGACGATCTCGCGCTCCTCGTGCCCGACGCTCATGTCGACCGCGGTGGAGCTGATCGCCACACCGTTGAAGACGTAGATGGCGTCGGCATCGAGCAGCGTGGCACCGGTGAGGGCGCAGACCAGCTCGGGGTCGCGCGACGTCAGCGCGCCACGGGCGTCGTCGACGCGCGACAAGCAGACGTTGCACACCGCGGTGCCGCGTCCCACCACCATGTGCGAGACTTGGCTACCGCGCCGGCTGCACGTGGCGCAGACGAGGCCATCCTGGTCGGTGACGAGGCGCGGGGCGACGACCGTGGGCCGCGCCTCGGACAGCGTCGATGCGAGCCGGGCGAGGTGTTCCAGCTGCCGTTCGGCGGCCATGCCGCGGAGGGCCTCGACGGCGTCGCCGTCTCCGAGCATCGCCAGCCCGGCCCGCGCCGGGATCTGGAACTCGTCATCGGCGTCGGACGCCCAGCGGACGAGCAAGTTTCGCGCGCCAGCGGACCGCCGGTGGGCGATCGCCAGCAGGAGCAACGCCTGCCACGCCCGCGCCTGTTGCCGCTCGCGGGCGATGTTCTGCCGGTGCTGGCGGACGTCGTCGGCGGGCCCGTGGCGCTCGACCGCTGCGCGTCGCAGGTCGTCCTCGGCGACCCCGAGCCCAGCGACGAGGCGCTCCTCGTCGATCAGGTGGGCGAGCGTCAGGACGTCTTGGCCGACGTCGGCGCCATAGTGCCGTCCGGGATCGGCGAGGGCGTCCGCCATGTCTGCTGCCTTTTCGCGCGCGAGGACGTCGAGGACGGACTCCCAGAGCAGGAAGCGCAGGCCTTCGTCGGCGGTGAGGTCGAGGGAGCCGAGAACCGTGTCCGCGACGTCGGCGTCGCAGGTCGTGAGCCCTCGGAGCAGGGTGCGAATGCGGTTTCGGGTGCTTGCGCGCGGATCGATCGGCACCTGCCGCAGGGTCCGCGGGTCGTCGCGGAACGCGCGCACCGGCAGCCGGTCGAAGATCGCGACTTCAGAGCGGAGGGCTTGGCGCAGCCAGCGGGCGTCCCCCGCTTCGGTCCGCAGGCGGACGAGCTCGCCGAAGGCGTCGACGTGGTCCGGCGCGATCTCGAGGATCTCGCGGAACGCGCGGACGGCCTCGGGTGTGTGGCCTTCGGCGATCAGCGCCGCACCGAGGATCCAGCGCGCGTCGACGTCGTGCGCGTCGAGGAGCAGGGCGCGGTGGCAGGCTTCGCGCGCGCGCGCCGGCTCACCCTCGTGCAGGTACGACGCACCGATGCGGGTCCACACATCGGCGCGCTCGTCGTCGCACGCAGACAGGTGCTCCCGGAAGTACATGATCGCCTTCTTGTGCCGCCCTTGCCGCGCGGCGACGCGACCGAGGTGGTACCAAGCCTCGGCGCGCCAAGCGTCGAACGTCTCGAGGCGGTGCAGCAGGCGCGCGGCGTCGGGGATGCGTCCGCCGCGAAGGCACAGCAACGCCAAGGCGTGGAGCGCGCCGGGCTCCTCCTCCGCGCTCGGGCCGAGCTGCAAGGCGCGGACGAGGTGGTACTGCGCCTCCTCGCCGAGTCGCGCGGAGCTGCTGGCGCGGGCACGCTGTGCGAGCGCCTGGCCGAGGACGAGGTGCGCTTCCCACGCGTCGGGGGCGAGCCGAACGACATCGCGGAAGGCGGCCTCTGCGGCGGCGGCGTCTCCGGCCTGGTTCGCGGCCTCGCCGAGCGCGAGGTGCAAGCGGGGGTCGTTGGGGGCTGTCTGCCGCGCCTCATCGAGGTAGCGCCCGGCGGGCTCGGCGCGGTCGAGCAGCACGAGGGCCAACGCCGCCAGCACGAGGGCCTCGGGGTGTCCGGGCTCGCGGTGAAGGACGCGGCGTGCGGCCTCGAGGGCGTCTGTGTAGCGCTGCGCGTCGCCGCCATGGAAGCGGGCGCGCGCGATGCAGGCCGCGGCGTAGGGGATCGCGACGTCCGCGTCGGCGGCTCCGCCCTCTTTGAGGCGGCGCGCGAGGCGGCTGATCTGCCAGTCGAGCTTGTCGTGGTCGAACATCGCGCGCTCCGCGGCGTCAGGGACGAGAGGGGTGGGCGTCGTCATCGGACGCGGGGTCATTGCCGATGAGCAGCGCGCCGTTGAGCGCGCCCGCCTTGGCCGCAGTGAGCAGCCCGTCGAGCGTGCCCACCAGAAGGTAGAGCGCCGAGGCCGCGCCGAAGAACATCACCGCCTCGCGGTACCACCAAGCTGCGCCCAACGTGACCGTGACCGCGAGCGCCATGTACCGACGCGCGACGCGGCTCTGTTTGACGTCCTTGAAGTTGCGGTAAGGGATGCTGCTGACCATGAAGTAGGCGAGCGACGCGACCAAGGCCACGGTCACAGCAGGGACGGCGGCGTCGGGCAGTCCAAAGTAGGCGAGCCAGCCCTCGTTGCCCATCCAGATGTAGCTGACGAGGATGCCGCCCGACATCGTGGAGGTGAGCCCTTGGCTGTGTCCGGCGAACGGCCAGCTGCGCGTCACGGTGTTGACGTTGAACCGAGCGAGACGGAACGCGGCGCACGCGACGTAGGCGAAGGTGACGGCGAGACCGGCCTTGCCGAAGTTGTGAAGCTGCCATGCCCAAGCGATGAGGGCTGGAGAGAACCCGAACCCGAGGATGTCGGCGATCGAGTCGAGCTGGATCCCGAACTCCGTCTCGCGCCGTGTCAGGCGTGCGACCCGCCCATCGAGGTTGTCGAACACGCCTCCGACCACGATGAGGATGCAGGCCCGCACGAGCAGCTCGGCCTGGAGCGCGCCGGCGGATGCCCCTTCGAGCAGCAGCCCGATCGCCGTCGTCGAGCACAGGATGCTCGCGGCGGTGAACCAGTTCGGTGGGTTGAGGAAGTGGACGAGCAAGGGCGTTCTCCCGATCCGACCTCCGATAACCCGTCGAGGGCGCGCAGGGGGGGCTCGTCGCAGCGGGCCGTGGTGTTAGGAGCAACCTGCGGAGGCTTTCGTGCGGATCGTCGTCCAAAAGTACGGAGGGTCGTCCGTTGCGGACCTGGAGCGTCTGCGCGGTGTCGCGTCGCGGATCGCGGCCACCCGAGCCGAAGGGGCGGCCGTTGTGGCGGTGGTCTCGGCGATGGGCAACACCACGAACGAGCTGATCCGGCTCGCGCGTGCCGTCACGACGTCGCCCGACCGCCGTGAGCTCGACATGTTGATCTCTACGGGCGAGCGGATCAGCGTGGCACTCCTCTGCATGGCCTTGCAAGAGCTCGGCGTTGCAGCTCGGAGCCTCACGGGGAGTCAGTCGGGCATCATCACGGACGAGGCGCACGCGGACGCCAACGTCGTCGCTGTCCGACCCGATCGCGTGCTCCAGCACCTGAACGCCGGCGAAGTCGTCGTCGTCGCGGGTTTTCAGGGAGTGAGCCGCGACCGTGAGGTCACGACGTTGGGGCGTGGCGGGTCCGATACGACCGCGGTCGTGCTGGCGGCCGCGCTGGGTGCTGCTTGGTGCGAGATCTGCTCGGATGTCGACGGGGTGTGGACGGCCGATCCTCGGGTCGTTCCGCAAGCCGAGAAGCTCGACGCGATCGGACTCGACGCCGGGCTGGCCCTCGCCCGGGGGGGCGCCAAGGTGCTGTTCGAGGACGCCGTTCGGTACGCACGCGACCACGGCGTCGAGATCGTGGCGTCGAGCACGTTCGGTCCCGGCTCGGGGACGCGCCTCAAGGCGGACCCGGTCTCGGGTGCGGTCG
>JBEIFN010000202.1:0-4733 GCA_040382435.1 Alphaproteobacteria bacterium | reverse complement strand
GCGGCGCGGCAGTGCGGCCGGGCCGACGTCCCGCGACTGCACGCGGCGGTGCCCCTGCACGCGGCGTTGGCGACCCTTCCTCCCGACGCCGTGGGCGTCTACGCCGACGCAAACGGCACCTCCAACGCCCTGGATGGCTTGGGCGACACCCCCGTCGTCGTCGCCGTCGGGCCCGAGGGCGGCTGGGCACCCAAGGAGCGAGACCAGCTCGACCGCGCCGGGTTCCTGACCCTACGGCTCGGTCCGTGGACGCTCCGAGCGTGCACCGCCGCACCCATCGCGGTCGCTGCCGTGATCGCGCCCCGGTGACACCGAGGCCGGGCAAGATGTCGCGCTTCGTCATGGACGCTGACGAACGTGGCGGTTTTTGTCGGCTAGGGGTGTCGTGCCCCCCACCGTGCGCAATGGTAGTCGGACCCTGTTCCTAGGAATCACGATGCCCACGCTCCCCGCCTTCCGCCATCTCACCCCGATCGGTGAGCCCGCGGCCACGCTCGCTGCCGAGGCCGCCCTGCCGTCGCGGTTCGGGGACTTCCGCGTGGTGGCGTTCGAGTCGCCCGACGGCAAGGAGCATGCCGCCATCGTCCATGGCGACGTCGAGGGCGCCGAGGCGGTGCCGCTGCGGGTGCACTCGGAGTGCTTCACCGGTGACGTCATGGGGTCGCTCAAGTGCGACTGCCGCGACCAGCTCGAAGCCGCACTGAGGATGATCGCCACCGAGCCCCGCGGTGTCGTCCTCTACCTGCGTCAGGAGGGGCGCGGCATCGGACTCGCCAACAAGATCCGCGCCTACGCCCTCCAAGACACCGGACTCGACACCGTCGAAGCCAACCACGCCCTCGGCTTCCAGGACGACGAGCGGCGCTACGACGTCGCCGCCGACATGATCCGCGAGCTCGGCATCGCGTCGGTACGGCTCATCTCCAACAACCCCACCAAGGCGCGCGCCCTTACCGACCTCGGCATCCCCGTCGTCGGGCGCATCTCGCTGAAGATGCAGCCCAACCCCCACAACGTGCGCTACCTCGACACGAAGCGGAACAAGAGCGGCCACCTGCTCTAAGGCGTCGCGGACGGCAGGCCCCAAAAACAGCGGAGCCCGGGGCGAACCCCGGGCCCACGCGCGAACCGTGGCAGCGCCGACGATCAGCCGTTGAGCGAGCCCTTGAGGCCCTTGCCCGACCGGAAGACCGGGATCTTGCGCGACGGAACCTGCATCGAGGAGCCGTTCTTCGGGTTGTGACCGGCGAACGCACGGCGCTCGGAGACGGTGAACGTGCCGAAATCAGAGATCGTGACCTTGTCGCCATTGAGCAGCGACTCGGCGATCGCCTCGGTGAAGAGGTTGATGAAGGCAGCAGCGCGAACCTTGGGGAGGCCGGCGCGCTCGGCGAGGATCTCGGTGAGATCAGCCTTGTTCATGACGAAACTCCTGACCGGGAAACCGGTGGATGAGGGATAAACGCCAGACAGCGTGGAAAAGAGCGGGGGCGGAGAGCCGCACCCCGCGCGCGGCTCACTTGGTGTTGAGCTGCTTCTTGAGGCCCTTGCCCGCGCGGAACACCGGGATGCGGCGCTCGGGGACGGTGATGGCCTGGCCGTTCTTGGGGTTGTGACCCGCGAACTGACGGCGCTTGGACACGGTGAAGGTGCCGAAGTCCGAGAGCGTGACCTTCTCGCCTTGAACCAGGGTCTCCTGGATGGCCTCGATCACGGTGTTGACGTAGGACGCGGCCTTGACCTTGGAGAGACCGGCGCGCTCGGCGAGCAACTCGGTGAGATCTGCCTTGTTCATCACTTCCTCCTAGACGATGACGGCCCACGCGCGCCTGACGGGGACTCCGACTCAGGCCGGCACGCTCGGGGCTCCGAAACGGCCGTCACGCGGGATGCGGGTTCACGCCTTGCGACATCGGTGTGAGCACACCGGAGGCCCTCAGCGCGGTGGCGGGTTTCTACGGCTTCCAACGTGTGGATGCAAGCCCGATCCGCCACTTTTTTGATGGCGAACGCGCGGTCGTGCCACGCTCTGTACGGCGTCGCCGCCCCAAACAGCGGCGAACGACCAGAGACGCACCGGGCGCACCACATCAAAGATGACGTACATCCTTTGCTTCAGCGAAAATCGCCTACCCGGCCCACGCGGCACGGAGTCGCGCCGGCAGCACACGAACCGTCACCGGCACACCCCCCGGGCTCTCGCCGTCGACGTCGCAAGGTACGCCCACGCCCGCGGCGCTCACGGTGATCTCGACCGCGCGTGCGGTGCGCACGGTGGGCGCCCGCTCCACCTGACCGTCGTAGAGGCGCGGAAGCGCGGCGAGCATCCGAGGCAGGGTGTCCTTCTCGACCCACGTGAGCGCGAGCTCCCCCGAGTCGAGCCGCGCCGACGGCGCGACGTGCATCCCGCCGCCACAGTATCGACCGTTGGCGATGAACACCTGCATCAGCGGTCCAGTCCACCGATGCTCGCCGCCTTCGGGATCCGTCCAGATCATCTCGGCGGGTGCAGCCGTCCAGCCGCCCAACGTCGTCAACGTCGCGCCGAGGAAGGTCAGGAAGCCCCCCCACGCCTTGTCCGAGGCGTTGACCCGCTGGACCACTTCTCCGCCCATGCCGACACCGATGACGTTGACGCCGTAGCGGATCGCCGTCGTCCCGTCGGCGCGCGTGAACCGCCCCTCCATCACATCCAACGGTCGGATCGCGGCGTCGGACTGTGCCGCGAACGCCACGACAGGATCGTGGGAGAGCCGAAGGGTGCGCGCCAGATCGCTCCCCGTACCCGCGGGGAGCAGCCCGAACACGAGCGAGGGGTCGCCGCGGCCGACCAAGCCGTTGACGACCTCGTTGGCCGTCCCGTCGCCGCCCACGGCGATGACGCGCCGCGCACCGTCGGCGACCGCGGCATCGGCCAGCCGCATCCCGTCCCCGACAGCGGCCGTCTCATACAGCGCGACGTCGCCGTACGCCGCACGCGCCGCCGCGAGGATGCTCGCGCGCCGTGCACCCGTCTTGCCGCCTCCGGACCGCGGATTCAGCACCAACGCCGTCTTCATGGAGTCTCCTGCTCGGCGAGCCAGCGATCGACGACGTCCTTGACCGCGACGCCCAGCAGCGCGCGGAGGTGGTTCGCGGTGCCGACGTCGGCCACGTAGACGGGGCGCCCACGCTCCTCCCACCAGCGCGCCGCGAGCCGGCGGGCGTCCTCGGGCGCGCCCTCGACGAAGGGACCGAAGGCACCGGCCTCGGCGATCCGGCCCGGCAGCTCCGCGGGCGCTGCGCCGGCGAGCCACGACGCAGCGACGCCCGCTTCCTGCAACACGGTCGCCACCCGAGCGTCGGCGAGCACGACCGGCCGTCCGCCGATCCATCGACGCACCGCGACGAGGTGCGCTTCCCAACCCGCATGCCCCGCCGCGTCACGGGAGAGCGCGTCGGGCGAAGGCAGCCTCACCACGGGTTCGCCGTGCCGTTCCCCCCACGCCTCGCCCCACGCCCGCGCGTCGGTCTCGATCACGACGGTCGCGTTCGTCGCGCCCATGTCCGTCGGGAGCGGGCGCGGCGCTGGCGTGAGCCCGATCGCGGCCCGGGCGGCGCGCAAAGCGGCGGGCAACGGCTCTCCATGATGGCAAAACGAGGCGCACGCCCCACAGTCGACGCACAGGGTCAGCGCGGCGCGCGCGAGCGCGTCCGACACCTCGCCGCGGCGATGGCGCAACAGGACCTCTGCAAGCCTCGAAGGCACCGCAGCTTCACGCCCGGTGCCTTCGGCGACGGGGCACGCGCTTCGGCAAAGCCGCGGACACAGCGCACAGCGCGCGATCACGTCCGCCACGTGTCCTCCGTCGCATCGGCCGGCCGCAGGAAGTGGTGGCTGGTCACACCGACGCAGCGCGCGTCGGCCTCGGCCACCGCGACGAGCCCCGCCCCGCGACGCCGCGGCGCGCGCCACGCGACCGGTCGACCTTGCACACCGAGCACCTCGGCCGCTCGGGCGAGGAAGTCCGCGCGTGCGGGCCCGCGGAAGCCCACGCACAGCTCGCCGTCCTCCACCTCGAGCAGGGCGGGACGGAGATCGGCGCGCAACAACGCCTGCGCCGCACGCCACGGCGCGTCGACCGCAAACCGCGCGGCCGCACCGGCGCCCTGATGGCTCGTGGCCGACGAGACGGTGACGTCATCCCCTGCGCGCCACAACCACCCACGCAGGTCAGGCCCCGAAGCCGAACGCGGAGCGCGTCCCAACGAGACGTCTTCCCCGCCGACGACCCCGCGCACGGTCGCCCACGGAGCCATCCAAGCCTCTCGCGCCCACGGCAAGACCTCGCCTTCCACGGGGTCAAAGCCCCACAACGACTCACCCGGCCCGACGCCATCGACGGCTGGGTCGACCACAGGATGCGGCGACCGCGCGGTCGTCGGCACGAACAACCGACCGGTGTTCATGCCGCCCTCAGGGTCGAACACGGCCTTGGCGGCCTGCCAGCCGCGCACGGCCGCGCCGACCTCCGCGGAGGCCGCCGCCGCCTTGAGCTCGCCGACGCCGTGGTGGTGCGTGACCGTCGCACCGCTCTCGACGACCGCATCGAGCGCAGCCGCCCACGTCGCCTGGTACGCCGCGCGGTCGCCCTTGCCCGCAAACGAGAAGTAGATGCACCCGCCTTCGGGGTAGACATGCGACAGGTGCGCCATCACGAGCGCCTTGCCCCGCACGGCAGCCCGAACGCGCT
>JBEIFN010000201.1:0-4738 GCA_040382435.1 Alphaproteobacteria bacterium | reverse complement strand
GCATCCCTGCGCCAAGTCCGGGCGCCCAGCGACCGTCGACCGGCGCCCCGTCGACGGGCACTTCCCACGCGGCGGCGAGACCACGGAAGTGGTCGATCCGGACCTCGTCGAAGCGCCCCAGCTCCGCAGCGAGTCGATCGACCCACCAAGCGTAGCCCGTCGCAGCGTGCGCCGCGACGTCGTAGTGCGGGGTGCCCCAGCGCTGGCCGTGCACACTGAAGGCATCCGGCGGAACCCCCGTCTCGACCGTCGGGTGCCCTTGGGCGTCGAGGCGAAACAGCGCCCGATGCGCCCAGACGTCGGCCGCGTGCCCGCCGACGAAGATCGGCACGTCGCCGAGCAACGAGACGCCGCGCCGCGCCGCCTCCGCGCGCAACGCCGTCCACTGTTGCTCGAACAGCCACTCCAACGCCACGGCGCGGGCTTGGGCCGCCTCGGTGCGGTCGTCCAAGGCGGTGAGCGCGAGCGCCTCCCGATCGCGGAGCGCCTCGGGCCACGACGTCCAATGCGGCCCATGCAGCGCCGCCGCCGCGTCGTAGCGCGCCCAGTCCTGCAGCCAGGGACGCTCGGCGACGAACCGCTCGGGCACAGCACCCGCCGCGACCACGCGATCCGCCGCGAGGGCGACCGCCGCGCCCTTGCGCCGCCAAACATCGGCCCACCGCACGCGGTCCGGCGCGCCCGTCCCCCAGGGCTTCTCGCCATGACGAAGCCAGCCGTCCGCGATCAAATCGTCGATCGACAGGAGCAACGAGGCGCCCGCAAACGCCGAGGGCGAGGCGTAGGGCGACCCGTGCCGATCGGTGGGATGGATCGGCAGCATCTGCCAGATGCGCTGGCCCGCGGCTTCGAGCCAACCCAGCCAGGTCCGCGCCGACGGACCGATGTCGCCGATGCCGTAAGGCCCGGGAAGGCTCGTCGGGTGCAGCAAGATCCCGGCGCGGCGCTCAGACGGCATGCCAACGCCCTGTCGGCCGATCGCCGTCACAGCGCGCCTCCCCGAGCGTCTCGAGCCGCGCGAGGAGCCATGCGGCCTCAGCGCCTGAGAGGCCGAACCGCGCCGCCGCCTCGGCCGCCGTGACGCCGCCCGCCCCGAGCGCGCGCCGCAGCGCACCCATCGCCGCGACGAGATCGCTCGCCGCGCGTTTGCCGGCCTCCACGCCGGGTTGGTGGTACGCGTTGACGCCAATCAACGTGGCGTAGAACCCAACGGCCGCTTCGAAAAGCGCGACGAGGCCCCCGAGCGCCTCCGCATCGAGGCGCGCGGTCGTCAGGACGAGGTTGGGACGCCCGGCCTCGGTCAGCGCGCGACGGGTCCCGAGCAAGAAGCCCTGAAGGTGGTCGCCGGCACGGGCACCGTCGGCTTGCACGCCATCGTCATCGGACGAGACGAGGACCTGGACGAAGACGGCGAACGCGTCGTCGCGCCCGTCGCGGAGCTGCTGGACATAGGCGTGCTGGTCAGTGCTTCCCTTGTTGCCGTAGACGGTCAGCCCCGCGTGGATGGCGCGACCGGCGCGGTCGCGATCCTTGCCCACCGACTCCATCACCAGCTGCTGGAGGTAGCGCCCCAGCAACGCGAGGCGGTCCGCGTAGGGCAGCACGACCATCGCCCGCTCGCCGCGGCCGTCGCCGACGGCATGCCACAACCCTGCGAGCATCGCCGCCGGGTTGTCGTCCCAGCGCGGGGTCCGCGTCCAAGCATCCATCGCCGCGGCGCCGGCGAGGAACGCACGGCCGTCGCCGCCAGCGAGCACCAGAGCGAACAGGCCGACCGCGCTCGTGATGGAAAACCGCCCGCCGACCCAGTTCCACATCGCCAGGACTGCGCGCCATCCCTCGGACCGGGCCTCACGCTCCAGCGCCGAGCCGGGGACGGTGATCGCCACCGCGCGCGGCGCGAACGCCAAGCCACGCTCCGCCATCGCGCGACGGACGCGCGCGAGCGCGTTGTTCGGCTCCACCGTGCCGCCGGACTTACTGACCACCACGCACAGCGTCGTCTGAAGGCGCGCACCGAGCGAATGCAGCGCGCGTGCGAAGCCATCGGGGTCGGTGTTGTCCAGCACGGTGAGCGGTAGACCGCGCCTCGCGCCGAGCGCGTCGGTGCCGAGCGCGTCGACCAGCAGCTGTGCGCCGAGCGCGCTACCGCCGATGCCGATCCACAGACCGTCGGTGAACGGCGCGCCGTCCACCGTGACCTGTCCGTCGCGCGCCGCGGTCGCCAACGCGAGCGTCTCAGCGACGGCGCGGTCGATGTCGTCCGCGATCGAAGCCGACGGCGCCAGCGACGGCGCGCGAAGCCAAGCGTGGCCCACGGGACGCCCCTCGTCGACGTTGACGACCTCTCCCGACTCGGTCGCACGACGCTCCGCCCACACCGCCGACCATGGGAGCGCGTCGAGCGTCTCGACCGCCACGCCCATCGCGCTGCCGTCGATCGACCAAGGCCGCCCCGCGCCCGCTGATCCCCACACCGATCCGACCACCAGCCGGTCGCGCTCCATGCTGCCTCCGGACGCTGTCACAGCGTCATCACCACTTCGGGCATCGTCTTGAGCAACGCCCACACGCCGAGCACATCCTCGGCATCGGCGCAGGTGGCGTCCACGTGCAGCGAGACGTACCCGCCGGCACGGCTGACGCGCTCGGTCACGCCGCTCACCGCAACGCGCTTCGGGGCGTAGGCCGCGACCGCGGAGAGGACCGCAGGACGCGACTCCGGCCGAACGACGATGCGAAAGGGAAACACGCCCGGGAACCGATGGTTCTGGCGCAGCAGCTCGAGCGCTTCGTCGCGATCCACGCACACCTCATCCCGCTCCCTAACCGACGCCCCCGCGTCCACCACCTCGCAGCGGTTGTCGCGGCAAGTCTGCGTCCACCGGGATACACGCGCCGGGATCTGGAGTCCACCCATGCGCGCCACGCCGCTCGCCCTCTCTCTCGGCCTGCTGTTCGCCCCCGAGGCCCGCGCCGCCGAGGTCGTGCTGGAGGGCTTCTACCAAGCCCGCGGACGCCTGTTCGACACCCTGAGCCTCGATCGCACGATCACGCAGAACGAAGGGGTCTCTTGGGCCTTCGAGCACCGCCTCAACCTCGCGCCGCGCATCTGGATCACCGAACAGGTCGGTGTGATGGTGGACGTCCGCGCGCTCGACGGCCTGCGCTGGGGGACGGGCCTCATCGGTGACGCGGGGTTCGAGGCGATCGAACAGCCGCTGCTCCTCGACCTAGCAGGCGACGACCTTCGCACCCTGTCCACCGGCTCGGGCAACCTGGAGTTGTGGCGCGCTTGGGGTGAGGTGCGCAGCAAGATCGGCACCTTCAAGTTCGGCCGCCAGCCCCTGCATTGGGGTCTGGGGATCTGGCAGAACGACGGCCAGGGCTTCAACACCGACGCCGGTGACAGCGCCGACCGTGTGAGCTGGGAGCACCGCATCCAGAACGTCTGGGTCCGCGCCGCGGCCGACGTCAACGTCGAGGGCTTGGTCGGCGAAGGTGACGATACGACCTCGTTCAGCCTGGCCGCCGCCTACCGAACCGAGCGGATGGAGGGCGGCCTCCAAGCGATGCTGCGCCACCGTGGAGGTGAGCAGCGCTTCGATCTCTACACCCTCGACGGCACGTTCGACCTCGCGTTCGGTCCGATCGGCGTCGCAGGTGAGGTGGTGGCCCAGCTCGGCCGCGGCGACCTCTCGTCCGGCATCAACGATGTCAGCGTCACCGCCGTCGGCGCCGTGCTGGACGCCGGGGCAGCGCTGCCCAAGCTGCATGCTGGCGTCGAGGCCGGTCTCGCGACCGGCGACGGATCGCCCAACGATGCGAAGATCCGCACGTTCACGTTCGACCGCGACCACAACGTCGGGTTCCTGCTGTTCGAGCAGCCGATGCCCACGTTGGCCGCGACCAACGCCGAGGACGACGACGGGCGCGACTTCAGCCAGGTGCTGACCGGCCAGAGCGTGAGCAACGCGCTCTACCTCAAGCCGCGGGTCGCCTATGAACTGACGCGCGGCCTGTGGGCCGACGCGAGCTTCCTCGCGGCCAAGACCGCCAAGGCCACCGACGCCCAAAAGGCCCTCGGCCGAACGGCGTACGGCTACGAGGTCGACGTCGGCTTGCGCTGGCAGGGCACCGAACATCTGACGGTGACTGGAACCTTCGGCACGTTCATCCCCGGCAAGTTCCAGAAGAACTACACGGACGAGGCGTTCACCGGGTTCAAGGCTCCTGCGTTTGGCGGGCAGCTCGTCGGTCGCATCGACTTCTGAGGTGAACATGCGGACACTCCACGGCATCCACACCGCGCTCGTCACCCCGTTCACCGACGACGACGCGCTCGATCTGGCGAGCTTCGAAGCCCTCGTCCAGCGGCAGCTCGATGGCGGCATCCACGGCCTCGTCCCCTGCGGCACCACCGGCGAGACGCCGACGCTGACCCAAGACGAGCAGGACGCGGTCATCGCCACCACCGTCCGCGTGGCCGCCGGCTCCGTGCCCGTCATCGCCGGGATCGGCGCCAACAGCACCAAGATCGCTGTCAGCAACGCCGAACGCGTCGCCAAGCTCGGCGTCGACGCCGGGCTGCTGGTCTTCCCCTGGTACAACAAGCCCAACCCCGACGGCCTCCGTGCGCACGTCAAGGCGGTGGCAGACGTCGGCCTGCCCATCGTCCTGTACCATGTGCCGGGACGCACGGCGCAGCACCTGCCCGCGGCCCTTCTGGGCGAGCTGT
>JBEIFN010000200.1:0-4743 GCA_040382435.1 Alphaproteobacteria bacterium | reverse complement strand
CCGGTGCGAGGTAGAGCGCGGCCCGTCGGCCGATCAGGCCCGGCAAGGTCGCCTGCCGATCCAGCTCATCGTCCGCAGAGGCGAGCAGGATCGGCAGCATCGACCAGTCGGCGTTCACGTCCAGACCGAGCAACGCGTGGGCCTGCCGGTATCCCTCCAGCGCCGACGCCGGCCCTTGCCAGGTCGCCTCATACAACGGACCCGACCCGGCTCGGCACGCCGCGTCTTCAATGGTCTGCCTCGCGCCCTGCAACCCCACGGCGGCCGCGACCACCGCCGCTGCACGGGCGAGCGCTTCCTCGGCCGACCAACCGCTCGCCACCCACAGCTCGACCTCGGCGTCGCGGCCACGTTCGCCGACCCCGGCCCCGTCCCGGTACGCCGCGATGCGCGCCGTCTCCAAGATCCCGGCTTCGAGCGCGGGTCGCAGCGAGGCCGCCAGCGCAGCGCGGCCCCCCAGCGACACCGTCCCGGTCAGACGCACACGCCATGGCGCCGGCGGCGCGCGGAGCGTCGCGCCGACCACGACCCCAAAGCTGCCCTCTGCCGCCAAGAACAACCCGGTGGCGTCCGGGGTACCCGGGCGGAGGAAGGGCGGAAGCCGGGGCCACGCGCCGCTCGCACCGGTCGACCATCGCAGGCCGCGCCCATCGACGACGTCGAGCTGCACGACGCAACGGTCAACGTCGGTGAGCCCCATCCCCCAACCCGACGTACTGCCCGCGGCGACCATCCCCCCGACGCTGCTGTCGCCAAATGCGTCCGGGCGAAAGGGCAGATGACGCCCGACGGCCCGGAGCGCGACGTCGACCTCGCGCACCGATGCCCCCGCGCCGACGGTGACGACCCCCTCGCCGATGGCGATCGACCGGAGCCGGTCCACCCGGAGCGCGAGCACGCCGTCGAGCGCGAGCGGCCGCCAGTACGCTTGGGTGGCCCCCACCACGGCGATTCGTGCGCCGACCGACCGCGCAGCACCCACGGCGGCCACCACGCCCGCGACGCTGTCGGGCGCGACCACCGCCAGCGGCTCGCCGAGATCGCACCCCGCCACGTCTCGCGACGTCGATAGCTCCTCGACCTTCAGCCCGGCTGTCTGCAGCGCGGCGACGAGCGCGCGAGCGGTCACGCGCGACGCGCCCGACGACGAACCAGCGCCAGCAGCGCGACGCTGAGCCAAGCGCCGGACGACGCGCGCGAAGCCGCCTCACAACCACAGCCGCCCTTAACCCCGCCACCGAGGTCCGAGCCGCCGCCAGCGCCGCCGCCAGCGCCACCCCCGGCGCCACCGCCGCTCCCCGTGTCCCCTTCCGGGGTGTCCGAGGGCGTCTCGGGCACCGTGCACGTCAGCGTCAGGGTGTAGGCGATCGCCCCCTCGTACGGGTTGACGACGACGCCGTACAGACCCGCCGGCAGGTCGCGCATCGCGACCGACTCCTCGGCGACATCCTGCTGTTCGCTAGCTTCGAGCACCTCGGTCGTGTCGACGAGGTACAGGTCGAGGTCGACCGCGGGATCGGACCAAGCGATCCGCGCCGAGATGCGGCCAGTGGCAGGCAGCTCGAAGGCAAACCAATCCTGATCGGCGGCGACGGCCTCGTAGGTTCCCGGGCAATCCACCTGCGTCGGCGCGTCCCCGTTGTCGTTGTCCTCGTACGCGTCGTCGGTCACACCCGTCGGTGGGGGCGTGGTGCCGCCGCCGCCCGGGCAGGTGATCGTCAGCGTGTAATCGTCGCCGCCCGCGTAGTTGTTCACGAGGAAGAAGTACGAGCCCGCAGGCTGCGCGCGCATCGAGACGGCCTCGGAGGTGCCCTGCGTCGCTTCGCTCGCCGCGATGAACGCGGGGCTGGCGTCGGCGAGGTACAGATCGAGGTCGGTCGCCCCATCGCTCCACGTCAACGACGCGGAGACCACACCGGTTGCGGTGGTCTGGACCACGTACCAGTCGGCGTCGTTGGCCGAGCCTTGGATCACGTCGCCGCACGAGACCAGCGCGGCGGCCCCGATGTCGTCGTTGTCCTCGTAGGCATCATCGGACGGCGCGGGCGTGCCGCCGCCACCACCACCACCGGACGGCCCGCCGGTGCCCGAGCCGCCGCCGCCCGGGTAGAGCGCGCACAAGCCCGTGCTGTCGTCGTTGGCCAGCGAGCGCTGGCCAGTGCCGTTGTCGTAGTACGGCGCCATCGTGGCACCGTTGACGTTGGTGTGGCCCAGCCCGAGCGAATGCCCGAACTCGTGCGTCGCGATCGACTGCAGGTCGGCCTCGTAGGTGAACGGCGACGGCGATCCCTGGATGAACGTGTAGATATCTTCGTTGAAGCTGACATCCGCCTCGTTCATCCGGCTGCCCGAGTAGATGGCGAGCGTGATGCCGATGACCGAGTAGCGGTCGCCGTAGCTGCTCGGCCACGACGACAAGAAGCCGTGGACGGTCACGTTGTCGCCGTTGTTCGAGGAGAGCCGCGTCGACGTCCCGTTGTAGGCGTAGCTGAAGCCGCTGCACGAAGGGGCCGTCCAAGCATCGTAGCTGTCGAGCAAGATCTGCTCGACGGTCGAGAACGTCGGGATCGAGGAGCTGCCGTTGCGGTTGAGCGACCAATCCAACGCGCCGTTCCAGGTGGCGCCGGTGCTCGCGGTCCAGGCGTGGGCGGGCGTGGTGGCCGCCGAGGTCGCGAAGAGCAGGGCCAACGTGGCCGCGGTCTGAAGCACGGTGGACATCACTTGCCTCCAAGTGCGAGGCGCACGGCAGCGCGCAGACCCAGGACATTGGACGGCGTCGAGACGGTGCCGGCCCCCACCGGGCGCAGGCCTCCATCCGGACCCGGCGCGAGCAGGCCGAAGTCCTCCTGATGGCGGCGAACCCTCAGGCCTTCCGTGATCTCAAACACCGACCAACCGAGCAGCATCGAGTGCAGGTGTCCCCCGTCTTGGTCGAGGAAGGCAACAACGTTCATCCCGGGCTTGAGCGAAAGATCGCCGTCGATGTGCAGCACGCGGCCGTCCGAGAATGCACCGCCGAGCTGCTCGACGTCGATGACCTCAGGCCCGCTGCCCTTCCAATAGCTGACCACACGGAGCTGGTTGTGGGTCCAAGGCCGGCCGTCGGGTCCGATGGCCGACTGCACGCGCTCCACGCGCGCTTCGACGATCAGGTCGGCGTACGACGAGAGGTAGCCGACGTCGCGAGCGACGATCGAGGCGGCCTGTGCCGGCGCGCCGGCGACGACGGTGAAGGCCAGGGCGGCGAGCGCCCCGATCCGGGTGGCGAGCGAAGGCATGCGTCGTGACTCCTTGCGTCCAAGGATTCCCATCGTAGCGCAAAAGGCGCCGCGATGTCGGCACGATGCGCTAGGATCGCCGTCTGAAACGGTACCCCGACCTCTGGAGCGCGTGATGCGGTGGATCGGCGTCTGCATGATGGGCCTGACAGCGTGTGTCTCCGCGACCCCGGGGCCCGACGCCGACACCGGCCGCGTCTGTCCGACGATGACCCTTGACGTCGACGACGACCCGTCCGCCTGGGCACCGGGTGCGGACACGCCGCCCACCGTGGGCGAGCCCACCTTCCTCATCCCGTCCGCCGCGCTGCCCGTCTCGACCCAAGCGGCGAACAACAACGTCGCGATCGTGCAGGCCTGGGGCCGGTGGTTCGTCGCATGGCGCACCGCGCCGACGCACTTTGCGTCCGATCAGACCGCGCTGCAGGTGATGTCGACCGCCGATGACGGCGCGACCTGGGACCACGAGGCGACCTTCGCGCTCGGGACCGACACGCGCGAGCCGGCCTTCCTGGTCGAAGACGGCGCCTTGAGCCTCTCGTTCTTTGAGGCGGGCACCAACCCGTTCGCGTTCGAGCCGATCGCGGTGTGGCGCGCGGAGCGGTGCGACGTCGGCGACTGGACGGCCTCGCCGATCAGCGAAGGGGAGAAGGTCCCCTGGGACGTCAAGCGTCGCGGCGGCCAGTGGTTGCGAACCGCTTACAGCGGCGATCACTACGGTGACGGCTCGTTGTCGCTGCACTTCGAGGTGACCCACGACGGCGGGCGCACGTGGACACCGTTCGGGCGCGACCCGGTCAGCACCGGCGGCGACTCCGAGGCCGCCTTCGAAATCGCCGCCGACGGGACCTTGTGGGCCGTCACCCGCAACGAGGACGGCGACGCGACCGGACAAGGCAGCAAGCTGTGCAGCGCGCCCGCGAGCGACTGGAGCGATTGGACGTGCTCGGCGGTGTCGGACCCCGAGCGGTACGATTCGCCCGAGCTGATCCGGCAGGGCGAGACGCTCTACCTGTTGGCGCGACGCGACATCGGCGGCCCGTTCGGCGCCGACCAAGGCCTCGCCCCCTATTCGCTCCGCCCCAAGCGCAGCGCGCTGTACCGCATCAACACCGAAGCCCGCGCAGTGGTCTGGCTCCAAGACCTGCCCGGCGTTGGCGACACCGCGTTCGTCTCGGCACAGCGGACCGGCCCCGCCAGCTTCCGGTTCGCCAACTACACCGCGCCGCTCGACGCGCCCGACGTGAGCTGGCTCGAGGCCCAGTCAAGCCCACGCGGGACGCAGATCTATTGGGCTGACCTCACCTTCCCCGCGCCGTAACCGCGGGTGCCTCGGTCACCCGGCGAACAGCGCGTCGAGGTGGCCGCTAACCTCACCGTGCCCGTCCACCGGCACGCCGACCGCGCGCATCATCGCCGTCAGCACGTGCACGGGGTGGTTCGTCGGCGCGGCCGCGCGCACGTG
>JBEIFN010000199.1:0-4760 GCA_040382435.1 Alphaproteobacteria bacterium | reverse complement strand
GCGGCTTCCTCCGGCGCGACGAGCGGCGTCAAGGCCGCGTACTCGACCGCGATGGCGCGCTCGCGCCGCCAACACGACCACGCCGCAAGGCAAGCGAGCGCCGCGCACAGCGCCAGCAAGGCCTGCCGGCGTCGGCGCGCGCGAGCCGAAGTGCGCGCATGCGCGAGATCCCGGCTCATGCGAGCCACGTCCTTGCGCGTGGGGTCGAGTTCGAGCACGGCGCGCAGGTGCGCCTGGGCCTCGTCGTGGCGACCGGCGGCGACGCATTCGGAGGCCGACTGCAGGCGTTGCTCGACCACGATGGCGGTGGCGCGGCGCGCGTCGACTGGATGCGGACGTGGCGCGTCGAGGGGTGCGCGCAAGACGAGCGACGCGGGCTCGAGCGAGGGCTGCGCGTCGGGTGGCGCGGCCTGCGCTTGGAATTCGGACACGGTGGCGCGCAACGCGGCCGCGCGTCCGACCTGCCCCGCGCGCTCCCACAAGAGAGCGAGACGCTCCACCTCGCGGCCCAGTTCGATGCCGTGCCGCGCGAGCAACAGCGGATGCGCCATGCCCAGCATCAGCAAGGCCTCGAGCTTGCGCAGGTCGAGCGGATCCTGGCCGAGGTCGGCGAGCAGCGCGCGCGCGGCTGCTTGCGCCGTGATGGCATCCACATGGCTGGCGGCGTGGCGCATGCGCGCGGCCAAGGCGGCGGCCGGCGCCGCGTCGCCATCGGGCGCGCTGAGCGCGCCCACCAAGTCGTCGAGGAATGCGGCGGCGTGCGGTGCCATGGTGCTCGTTGGACATCGAAGCCCGCCATGCTGGAACTGAAGCGCGGCTCGCGATTGCGCGCGAATCGCCTGGTCCCCGCCAAAGGGCGCGGGCCGCCCGAGGGCGGCCCGCGCTTCGCTTGCACCATCCGGCCGGTGCTCACGACCGGACGGAACTCGCTTGGATCCTCACGGCATCGTCGGAATGGTCGACAGGCCGACGGCTTGGTTGCCGGCGTAGTCGAGGATCGAGCCGTTCGAGTTGAGATCGTAGGTCCCCGACCAGGCCTGGCTGAGAGTGGCCCGGTACAGGCGACGGTTGGCGGCGTCGACTTGCGTCACCACCGTGCTGCCGATCGTGGTCAGGCCATTCATGGTCGTCCAAGTCGTCGACCCGACGACGTCCGCGGGCTGCACATCCTCGCTGAAGACGAAGTCGACCACGCGACCCGTGGCATCAGCGGCCCAGTTGACGTAGGCCGACACGATGCTCGGAGCGACGCTGTCGCCCGAGACCGAGCCGCTGGCCGTCGAGTTGGCCGCCACCGTGTTGCCCGAGACGTCGCGCAGGCCCGAGAAGGTCACGCCGAGCGCGACGCCGTCGCGCAAGGAGACGCCATCGGCGAGGCGCACGCGCACCATGTTGGCGCTCGAGTTGTACTCGAAGCTCGCGCCCACGAGCGAGACGTCGCCGCCGTTGCTGAAGGCGTAGTTGCCCGGCACGAGCGCGGTGGCGAGGTCGAGCGGCTCGCTGAACGAGAGCTCGATCACGTCGTCGCCGTAGCCGGCGCCGAGGATGCCGTCGAGTCCACCCACAACCACGCTGGGCGGCGTGGCATCGGCGGCGGCCACGGCCGTCGACGAGATCCCGCTGTTGCCGGCGAGGTCGGCGATGGTGCACTCGAGCGTCTGGCCGATGGCGACGATGCCGGGGAAGGACAAGCGCAGGCTGCGGTAACCCAGCAGTTCCACGCTGGTCGGCGCCTGGCCGTCGAGGTCCCAGTTGTCCTCGTCCGCCATGGTCGAGGGGTCGCAGGCTTCGTCGAGCACGACGACGACGGCGTTGGCGTCCGTCGCGTCGAGCATCGCGCCGCCCACCGGCAGCGCCGGAGCCGTCGTGTCGCCGCCGGCGGCCTGCATCAGGCTCGCAGTGGCCGACAACTGCACGCCCTGCACCGAGTACAAGTTGCTGGCGGACAACGTGTAGAGCTCGCCAGCTTGCATGTTCGTCGTCGAACCCGCGTTGAAGTTGGTGGTCGCGCGCAGGTGGATCGTCACCGTGCGATCGCCGTCGAACTCGAAGCGCGAGTTGGAGAGATCGACATTGCCGCCCGGGCCCGAGAGGGTCCAGTTGGCGCGGTCGGTGGCTCCGAAGTCGTTGAGGCCGCGGTCGAACACCGCCGTGACGACGTCGTTCAACTCGCCCGAGACCGCGGTGATCGAACCGAGGAGCGCGTCGAGGGCCGGTTCGTCGGCGTCCTGCGTCGTGGTCGGCGTCGCGAAGCTCGGGTTCAGCATGTTGCCCGCGCAGTCGCGCACGTACAGCACGTCGAGCGTGTCGGCCGGATCGATGGCTTGCGCGAACTCGAGGTCCACGCCGAGACCATCCTCCACCACCGTGGCGCTCGTCGGCCACGCAAAGCCGCCGCCAGCGGCGACGACGAGGCGGAAGCGCGCCGCGCCCGCCACGGGGCCCGCGCCAGTCTCGAACGAATCGAGGTCGCGGCACGGCTCGCTGAAGCGCACCATGAGGCGCGTGTTCGAGCTCGAGCTGCGCGCCACGCTGGCCACGAAGGGCTGCGTGGACTCGGCCACCACCGAGCCGGTGGCGCTGGTGCCGGCGTGGGCGTTGCCGCCCAGGTCGCGCACCGCCGGACCGAACGCGAGGCTGAAGTCGTCGCCGCGCGTCAGGTTGACGCCGTTCGACAACACGACCGTGGCCGTGCGCAGGTTCGCGTTCCAGCTGAAGTCGGCGCCCGACAAGTCGTGCGGCACGCCGATCGGCGATTGGAACGACCACTTGCTGGCGTCGGTGACATCGCCGGTCCACATGGCGTCGTCGAACACCACCGTCAGCATGTCGTTGTTGGCGCCGGCGATGGCCGAGGCCGCGACAGTCAGGGTCGCGGGAGCCGAGGTGTCGGTCGAGGTGGGCTGGATGCCGATCTCGGGGACCATGACGTTGCCCGCCAAGTCCTCGACATCGCCGCCACCGATCGTGTGCACGCCGGGGACGACGGCCGAGTCGAACACCAGGCGCACCATCGTGCCGTTGCCGAGCAATTCGGCCGAAGTGCAGGTCTGGCCGCCCGAGGCGCTCCAGTGCGCCGGGATCTCGGCGCCCGCAGCGGCGATCGCCTCGTCGAAGCCGACGTCGAGCGTCGAGCCCGAGCCGTCGACGACGCGGTTCTGCACCGCCGAGGAGATCGTCGGCGCCGTGGTCTCGCCCGCGGCGGAGACGTTGCGCGACTCGAGGAAGGACTGGCCATCGACATCCAAGAGCCCGGCGAGGCCGGAGATCTCGACCGAAGTCGTGCCGTTCTGGAAGTCCTGGTCGGTCTCGATGGTCAGCGTGCGGCCTTCGAGGTCGTACTCGAGGGTCGCGGCGGCGAGGTCGTAGGGCGCGCCGTCGATCGACACCGACCACGAGGTCGGCAGGATGGCGGTCACGGGGTCGAGCGCTTGCGTCGTGGCGACGACGATGCGGTCGTTCTGCGCACCGGAGACGGTCTCGGCCTCGGGATCGCCGTCGAAGGCGTTGACCACGGGCGAGGGCTGCGTCACTGCTTGCGCGCCGCTCGCCGAGCACTCGTTGCCGGCGGCGTCGACCACGTTGTGGAGCGTGATCGTCTCGCGGCCGGGCACGACGGGTGCCGCGAAGACGACGCGGATCGTGTCCGTGCCGACCATGGTCGCCGCGGTCGCGATCGCGCCGGAGCTGCACTCGAAGTTGCCGACTTGCGCGGCGAACAACGGATCCATGTCCTCGTCGAAGGCGAAGTCGACCACGAAGCCGTAGGCGCTGCCGCCGGCGCCGGAGTCGAGGTTCTGCGCGGCGGAGAGGAGGCTCGGGGCGCTCGAGTCGCCGATGGCCTCGCCATCGACGCTCGTCGTGGCGGAGGCCACGTCGGCCACGCTCACGAGGTTGGCCGCGGACAGCTGGAACTCCTGGTGGAGGTTCGCCTGCGGACCGAGATCGAAGGAGACGACGCCCGCGGATGGGTCGTAGTCGATCGTCGTGCCATCGAGGTCGAGCTCTTCGCCGCCGACGACAAGCGTCCAGTTGTCGAGATCCTCGACCATGGACTCGACCATGCGCGGGCCGCTCGTGGCGAGTTCGATGGCGTCGCCGCCGACGGACCCGTCCTGCGTGGCCGATTCGATCGTCCAGGCGGGCGCGCTGGCGTCGCTGGTGGAGACGACGCGATACGCGTCGCTCACGCCCGACAGGCCGATGGCGCGGATCGAGGTGGACGGCGTGACGCGCATGTCCCACGCGATGGTGGCGGTCGAGCCGACGATGTCGATCGACACGGCTTGCGCGCCGTTCTGGGCCTCGAACGAGGCGACCGTCGCGCCGCCGAGGCCGGAGCCCGAGCGGAATTGGACGACGGTGGTCTGGCCGGTGGGATCCACGGTCAAGTTCTGGACCGCGGAACTGATGGAATTGGAGCCGTCGCTCGAGCCGCCGGAACAACCGGCGAGACTGGCGGCGAGCAAGGAGGCGAGCACGATGCCCGCTTGCTTCCCGTAGCTCATGATCAGGGGACCTCTGTTGTGACTCAATCGATGTCGTTCCGCGCACCCGGAACGCCCCGCATCGCTTGGCGACGCGGATACATCAGGACCGTCGCTCGTCCAGCACGATGCAGGATCCGCGACGCAGCCCTCTTCGTGAGTGCGAGGTCCGCCCCTTGAACAAGAACTTGGAATTGGTGTTCGGGCGGGCGAGCAGGAAGGAAGTTCCCGCTCGCGCATGCGCGCGCCCGCTCCGTCGGCACGGAACGGGCG
>JBEIFN010000198.1:0-4797 GCA_040382435.1 Alphaproteobacteria bacterium | reverse complement strand
CTTTCGACGCCCGAGCGCTGGTTGGGCGCAGAGGCCGGTGGACGCGGCGACAGCGGTGGTCCCCCGCGCGGCAAGCCCTCGGGCGACCGCGGCCCGCAACGCGGCGGACGGGGTCCCGGCCCCTCGGGCACGTTCGGTGGACGCGGTCCCGCCGGACGCGGCCCAGGCCCCGGACCGGGACGAGGCGGATCGAGAGGCCCGCGTTGACGTCGTGGCTCGTGGGCATGTTGTCCCTCGCCCACGCGGCCCAAGGCGTGTTGATCCTCGACGTCCCCACAGCGATGGTCGTCTGGATCGATGACCGCGCGATGCCGATTCCGCAGGTACCCGGCGCGCGCGAACACCCGGTGCCAGACGGCGAACACAGCGTGCGCATCGGCCGCACCTCCCGCTCCCCCGTCTGGGCCGGCGTCCTTCGTGTGCGCGCCGACGAGGCCCTGCGGTGCCGTTGGGCTGACGGCCTCGACTGGCCCGGCCTGAGCTGCACCGCCGAGCCGCTGGACCCCTCGGCCCCGCCACCGATCGTGCCGCCGCGCGAGGCGAGCCGCATCCTGTTCGCAGGACGCGACGACGCGGCCCGCCCCGTCGCGCCGCCCGAGCCTCCCAAGCCCGTTCCCCCACAAGCCGTGACCTTGATCGTTCGCGGACGCGACGGCAGCTGGCTCGACCTGACCCTGGACGGCCAAACCCACACCGTACGCACCGCGGCCGGCCTGCGGCTCACCATCCGCCCAGGACGGCACCGCGTGGTGTTCACGCCCTTCGTCGGCAGCGGCACCCTCGGGAGTGAAACCTTCGACACGGGTACGGCGTCGCGGGTGCTGTTCGAATACGACGCGACCTCTCCCCCGGCGTGCGTCGAGGGATGTCGCCCGGTGCTTGAGGAGGAGTGATGCGGCGTGCGCTGTTCGCGTTCGTGGCTTGCATGGCCACGTTGATGCTGTTCGAAGGCTTCATCCATCTCGCCTATCCGCTCGCGACGAGCCGCCTGGCCGACGCCATCGAGAGCGCGAACGTCCTCCGTATCCGCAAGGCGATCGGCTTCGTCCCGATGTCCGCCAAGGCGCTGCTCGCGGCGTCCTGGTTCTTCGCGCCCTTCATCGGCGCGCTCGTCGCGAGCGCCGGTCGGTGGGGGCGACGCGCCAACCTCGCATGGGCGATCGGCGGCCTGTTCGCGCTGCTCAACCTCGCCAACCTCACGAGCTTCCCGCATCCGATGTGGATGAACGTCGCCGGCGCCACCCTGTGGCTTCCGGCGACGTGGCTCGGTCGCAAATTCGGCACATCCGGAGCCTGAGAGGCCCCAACCCCCTCAGGGCAACGGTGCCTCACAGACGGCCGGGAGGCGCGTCGTCGCGTACGTCGGCGTCCAGTCGTGGGTGACCGGGGCCACCGCGATCGCCTCGTCCCACGCGGGGATCCACAGCGACGCGGGCACCGTCGAGCACGAGACATCGTAGATCGCACACAACAGGTCGGTGAACCCGAACGCAGGCTCCCAGGAGGCGTCATCGAACGCCCAAGCCCGCCGCGTCGCCGAGTTGTACTCGCGCACGCCGATCCAGAACGAGGACATGCTCAGGCCCAGCGCCGCGCGGACGTTGAACGACTGCACATCGTCAGCGGGGACGAACATCCGATAGCCGTGGTCCTCGCAGTTGCCGCGCGCGTCGGCCCAAGCGCGGTCGCGATCGGTCTTGAGGAACATCGACACACCGTCGGACCACCAAGCGCCCGCACCACACGCAGCGGCCCCGTCGGCCGTCGTCGCCGGCAAGCAGTCGTTGTCGAGCGCGTCGCACTGCTCGGGCGCACCGAGGTACGTGGCGTCATCCGCGTCGTCGCAGTCATCCCCGTTGGCGACGTGGCCTGCAGGCGCGGCGCACGCGACGACGACGGGCGCGACCCCGTCGCCGCGACCGTCGGCGTCGGCGTCGGGCCAGAACGGGGCGCCGACGCCCTCATCGACGATGCCGTCGCAGTTCTGATCGCGTCCGTCGCACACCTCCGTGCGCCCGGGCGCGACGCCCAGTGCGGCGTCGTCGCAGTCTCCCGCTTGCGTAAGCCAGCCCGCCGGGAGATCGCACCGCGGAGTCTCCGAGGCCGGGTCACCGAACCCGTCGCCGTCGGCGTCACGCCACGCGAGGAAGGGAACCCCGGCGCGGGCGTCCATGTCGTCGCAGTCCGCGCCATCACCGACCGGCGCGCCGACGACCGTATGGCCGTCACGGTCGGCGTCCCATTCGTCGTCGATCAGGCAGTTGCCGTCCACCCCGTCGTAGTGCACCTCGACCGCGCCGGGGAACACGCTCGGATCCGCGTCGAGACAGTCGTAGGGCGCGTCATGGCCATCGCCATCGGCGTCGAAATCGTTGCCGCCGTCGCACGCTTGGTCGCGCCCATCGTAGTAGACCTCGAACGCGCCGGGGAAGGTGCCGGCGTCCTGATCGTCGCAGTCACCGGCGAGGGCGGCCGTGCCAACGGCCTCGGGGCAGACGAGCACCGGGCTCGTGCCAAAGCCATCGGCGTCGGCGTCGACGTAGCGGATCACGCGGCCTTCCTCGTCGATCTGACCGTCACCGTCGTCGTCGAGGCCGTTGCCGCACACATCGGGCACGGGCGCGGACGGCGTGGACGCGGACGGCGACCCGTCGCTCAACCCCTCGCCGCCGGTGTCCCCCTCGTTGAACGCCGCATCGGAGTCGGAAGCGGCAGCCCCGGGGTCCGCATCCGTGTCGGCGACCTGGCCGCCACCCGCTGACGCGTCGTCCGACGGGTCGGCACCAGCACCCGACGATGCGGGGGTGCCTTCGGGGGCATCGGCGGTGTCCGCGTCGTCGCCCAGCGGCTCGAGGTCCCAGCCATCGGCGGGAAGACCGGCGTTGCAAGCGGCGAGCGTCAAAAGAAACAGGGTACGGAACGGCATGGTGACCTCCTCGGGTCGGTGGGTGCCAGGCACTTACGCCGCACGCCTCCGCCTCCCGCGGGGTCGCCGCTCAGGCTTCCGCAACCCCCAGAACCGCCAGAAACAACGCCGGGCCGCTCGCGGTCGGGTCCGGCGGCAGCACCACGCGGCGGCGTACCTCCAGGCCCGCAGCCGCCGCGAGTTCGCAGAGGTCATCCCCCGAAAAACCAAGATGAACATGGCCCATTGTGCGCCGGAACGCCTCACGATCGTGCGCCACCATGTCGAGTACGACCACCACGCCGCCCGGCGCGAGCAAGCGACGCGCCTCCGCGAGCACCACGGCGGGGGCGTCGACATGGTGCAGGACAAGGCCGAGCAAGGCGGCGTCGAACGATCGCGCCGGGAGGGGGACCGCTTCCAAGCGTCCGTCGACCAGCGTGACATGGGGAGCGGCCGCCAAGCGAGCGCGGGCTTGGTCCAACATCGCAGGTTCCCCGTCCACACCCACGGCGAGCGCGACGTGGGGCGCGAGCGCTGCCAGCGCGTCGCCCGTCCCGCAGCCGAGATCGACGACACGAAGCCCGGCGGGGAGCAGGCCGAGCAGCGCCGGAAGCAACGTATCGGGGCCGAACAGCTCCCGTCGAACCTCGGCCCAGCGCTCCGCGACCGCGCCGAAGAACCGATGCCCACCGACGGCACGCGCCGCGAGGACGCTCGCGAGGCGCAGGCCGTCCTCGGGATGGTCGCCGTCGACGGCCTCGCGGACGACCTCCCACAGCCTCGCCGCCGTCGGTTCCAACGTGGCAGAGAGGGCAAACAGCCGAGCCGTGCCCTCCCGTCGCGCGACGACCCAAGCGTCGTCTTCGAGGGCCTTGAGGTGTCGACTCACGGTGCTCTGCGGGAGCTGCACGACACGAGCGATCTCGCCAACAGCGAGCTCCTCCAGCTCAAGGACCCGGAGCAGGCGGGTCCGGTCCGGCTGAGAAAGGTGGGCCATTCGGTCGTGGATCGTCGCCATTTCGCTGCTGCGCTCCGGTTCGCTTGACGCGGTGCCAGCCCCACGCTACCCCGCCTCCATCCATTCATCCAGCTTCATGGATGAATGAACCCAGAGGCACCCATGAACGCCACCGACCTCGCCAAGGCCCCCTTCCTCGACACCGGCCTCGCCCTGTTCGCCGACCTCCCCCACAAGGTCCGCGACCTGTCGGCCGAGACCGTCCGCTTCGGCCGCAAGGAGCTCGAGCTCGCGCTCCACGAGATGCCGGGCCTCGACGCGCTCCGCACCCGCTACGCCGGTCAAAAGCCGCTGGCTGGCGCCAAGATCATGGGCTCGCTGCACATGACCATCCAGACCGGCGTCCTCATCGAGACCCTCGTCGAGCTCGGCGCCGACGTCCGTTGGGTCTCGTGCAACATCTTCTCGACCCAAGACCACGCCGCCGCCGCGACCGTCGTCGGCCCGAAGGGCACCACGGCCGCCCCGGCTGGCGTCCCGGTCTACGCCTGGAAGGGTGAGACCTTGTCGGAGTACTGGTGGTGCACGATGCAAGCCCTCGTGTGGCCGGACGGCTCGGGCCCGAACCTCATCCTCGACGACGGCGGCGACGCGACGATGCTCGTGCACATGGGCGTCGAGCACGAGAAGGCCGGCACGATGCCGAACCCCGACACCACGAACAACGGCGAGCTCAAGATCGTCCTGCAGCTCCTCGCCGACGTCCGCAAGGCGCGTGGTGACCGGTTCTGGCACGACATGGCCGCCGCCATCCGCGGCGTCTCCGAGGAGACGACGACCGGCGTCCACCGCCTCTACGAGCGCGTCGCGAACGACACCCTCCTGGTCCCCGGCATCAACGTCAACGACTCGGTCACCAAGTCCAAGTTCG
>JBEIFN010000197.1:0-4803 GCA_040382435.1 Alphaproteobacteria bacterium | reverse complement strand
TCGTTCGCTCCTGGTGACGGCTCCCGAGCCTCCCCGCCCGGTTTCGCGTCGGCGCGTGTCCGGTCGCGGCGCGGTGTGGGCGACGTCCTCAAGGCCCGCCATTCGATGCTGCACCGGCGTGGCTGGCGTAGGTCGACCGACGAGGTGCGATGCGGCCTCGCGCGAAGCCGTGGGTTCGGTCTCTGCCCCGGTTCGGATTCGCGTCGGCCCGGACCCTCGGCGGCGTCAGGGGAACGTTGCGCGCAAGTAGGCGATCACGTCGGTCAGGTCTGTCTCGGAGAGCCCGACGGGCGCCATGTAGCCGGTGCCGTTCTGGATGATGTCGGTGAGCTCGGCGTCGGTCAGGCGGGGAATGGTGTCGGGGTGGTCGGGGGCCGAGCCGGAGACCCCGTCCGAACCATGGCAGTAGCCGGATCCGCACGACTGCGCGTACACCTCGCCGCCGCGTTGGGCGTCGCCGCTCGCAGGCGCGTCGGTGTCGTTCGGGGTGCTGGTGTCGGTCGTAGCGCTGGTGTCTGCGGTGTCGCCGCCGGGCGATTCGGTGTCCGCGCCGCACGCGCTCGCGAGCGCGAGGCCGAATGCGAAGATGGGGTGGAGAACGCGATGCATGGACGACCCTCCTCGGGAATCAGCCTAGCACAGGGCGTCACACGACGAGGTCGTAGGTGGCCGTTCCGTCGCCGGTGGCGAGGACCTCTCGTTGGGGGTCGTACCACGGGTCCACGTCGTTGTAGGGGTCGCCGGGGAAGTAGAGCTGGGTCGTCAGGCGTTCGACCCCGTCGACCCAGACCTTGACGTGCAGGTGGGCCGGTCGGTACTGCGCGCCGTTGAGGTAGCGCCCGGGCTCGAACGTCCGCAGCGACCACCGGCCATCGGCGTCGCACACCACACGCGCGCGGTAGTCCATCGCGTCGGTGGCGTTGTCGTAGACGCCCATGGGGTCGGCTTGCCAAACATCGACGACGGCGTTGGGCGGTGGGGTGCAGCCGTCTCCGGCAAGGACCCGACCCGACAGCGTCAGCGCCCGTCCGGTGTCGCCCGCCCGGACGATGTCGGCGCGTTCCGGTGCATCGGCGCGGTAGAACGGGCCCTCGATGTCGCCCGTCGTTTCCTCGCACGCCTCGGAGGGGATGGCCGTCTCGGATCCGACAGGCGCCGTCGGCTCGACGCCTGTCTCTGGGTCGGTCGCGGGGTCGGGCCGGTTCGCCGTGTCGGCGTCCGCCTCCGGATCCTCGCGTCGGCAACCCCCGAACGCGTACACACCGAACCCCGTCGGCACGGCTTGGATCAGGGCGCGTCGCGTCCACATGGGGTCTCCAAGGAAGGTGGCAAGAAGGGGAGTGTACGCCGACGGTGGGCCTCAGCGCGACAGAGACGATCTCACGCTGGGCCGACGCTTCGGTCCATGGGCTCCGGTGGTAACGGGCGGGAGCGACGTGTGGGCGACGCGACAATGTGGGAGGGCGTCGTCGATGCGGTCGGCCGCCACCGGTGCCGGTCTGCCCGCGACATGTCGCAGAGGATGCGGGCACCATGGGCGGTGAAAGGCAAGGGGAAACAGGGCGAACGCGTGGGTGCGTGGATTGCATGACGCTGGGCCGAACGGAGGTGTTCATGAGCCTGTTGATTCACGGCGTCGCGCCCGACTTTACGTCGGACTCCACACAGGGTCCGCTTTCCTTCCATGCGTGGCAGGGACATCACTGGGTCATCTTCTTCTCGCACCCCAAGGACTTCACTCCGGTCTGCACGACCGAACTTGCGACGGTGGCACGCCTACACGGCGCGTTCGCCGAACGCAACGCGAAGGCCCTCGCCCTCTCCGTGGACAGCGTGGAGGATCACCATCGTTGGATCGTCGACATCGAGGCCACGCAGGGCATCGCGCCCAACTTTCCGATCCTCGCCGACCCTGAGCGGCGCGTCGCGCAACTCTATGGGATGTTGCCCGCCGGCGCGCCAGACAGCTTCACGGTGAGGTCGGTCTACTTCATCGATCCAGCGCATCGGATCCGTGCCAGCCTGACGTACCCCGCGGCGACGGGACGGAACTTCGACGAGATCCTCCGCGTTCTCGACGGTCTTCAGCTCACGGACCGCCACGCCGTCGCGACACCGGCGAACTGGCGTCCCGGCGGCGAGGTGGTGATCGTCCCGTCGATCCAAGATCCCGACGAGCTCGCGCGCCGGTTCCCGCAGGGCTTTCGCGCGGAACGGCCCTGGCTACGCTGGACGCGTCTGCCTTCCGACCAGACCTGAGCAAGCACGACGACGGTCGGCGCAGCCCTTCGCCGCGGTGGCCTTGGTGGCCGTGCGCGCCGTCCCCGTCTTGTTCGGTCGCCCACGGTGGACGGGGACCCGGCGGATGGCGAGTGGACCGGATGCGTGTAGACGCTCCTCCGCTGCGGTTGCTCGTCCTCGGCGCTTCCGGCGGCGTGGGCCGTCAGCTCGTGGCGCAGGCCGCGATGCGAGGCCATCGCGTCACGGCGGTCGCTCGTCGTCCGTTGGCGGTGCCTTCAGGCGTCGAGCTGCGAACCGGTGACGTTCTGGATCGGGCGTTTCTGGACCGTCTCGTGGCGGGCCACGACGTTGTGCTCTCCGCCCTCGGCATCCGGCGGGTCGTTCCTGCGAACCCGTGGAGTCGGCTGGCGTCGCCGGCGGACTTCCTCGCCCAACTGACGCCCCGGCTCGTCGACGCCATGCACCGGTACGCCGTGCCGCGCGCGATCGTCGTAAGCGCGGCAGGGGTCGGCGTGGAGGGAGCGCGCTTGCCGGGTGGGGTCCGGGCGCTGCTCAACTGGACGCAGGTCGGGGTCGCCTACGCCGACCTCGCGGCGATGGAGGCGGTCTGGCGCCGCAGCGGCCTCGACGTCTGCTGCGTCCGTCCGACCTTGCTCGTCGACGGCCCAGCGACCGGCCGGGCGGTCGTCGTCGACCGGATCGGCGCCCGTGCTTGGATCCGCCGCGCCGACGTCGCCGCGTGGATGCTCGGGGAGCTGGAGGTCCGCACCACGACCGACGCCTTCCCGACGATCACCGAAGGTCGTGGCGGCTAGCCTGCGGGTTCCCACAGCTCGAGCTTGCGCCCGTCAGGGTCGAGGAGATGGGCGAACTTGCCGTAGCCTTCGTCCTGGCGGTGGATCGGGGTGACGCCTTCGGCGGCAGCGCGTGCGAGCACCGCGTCGAGGTCGTCCACGAGCAGGTTGAGCATGTGGTCGTGGGTGGAGGGGAGGAAGTGTTGCGTGTCCGCAGCGAACGGGCTGAACACTGTCCCCGCGCCCGCCTTCGTCGCGGCCGTCTCCGCCGGGAAGAACGCGCCCCAGTCGCTCAGCTCCATCCCGAGGACGCGTCCGTACCAGTCCTTGAGGGCTGCGACGTCTCGGCTCTTGAAGAACACGCCGCCGATCCCGAGCACCTTGCCCACGTCGCCTCCTGAACGGCCGTGCCGGCCGGTGGGATCGCCTAATGCCCCGTCCTGCCCGCCGCCATCAGGGTCAGCGGCTCACCCGCGCAACCCCTCGGCGACTCGAATGACGTCGGCGAGCACGCCACTCGCCGTGACGTCGCCGCCGGCCCCGGCGCCTTGCACCACGAGCGGGTGGTCGGCGTACCGGCGGGTGGTGAACGCGACGAAGCCTTGGCTGTCGCGCAACCCCCATGCCGCGTGCTCGGGTCCGATGTCGACGGGTCCGACGCGCAGCGCGGGCGTCGCTTCGGGGTCGATCACCGCGAGGTAACGAAGCCGTCGCCCGGCCTTTGCGAGGGTGTCGACACGGGCGCCAAACGCCTCGGCGCGCGCTGCCAGGGCCACCAAGAAGGCGTCGACGTCGTCGATGTCCAACAGGTCCGCGTCGACGAGGGGCGTGACCGCGACGTCGTCGAGGGTCAGCCGCAGCCCGAGCTCCCGGGCCAAGATCAGCGCTTTGCGCGCTGCATCGGTGCCGGCGAGGTCTTCCTGCGGGCGCGGTTCGGTGTAGCCCCGCGCCATGGCGTCGCGCACCGCGACGTCGATCGCGACGCCGCGGGCGAGCTGGTCGCAGAGAAAGCCTAGCGTTCCCGAGAACGAGCCCTCGATCCGACGGACCTGATCGCCCGTTCGAAGGAGGTCATGCAGGGTGCTGACGATCGGAAGCGCGGCGCCGACGGTGGTCTCGTACCGCCAGGATCGGTGGGCGACGCGCGCCGCCCGGTGCGCCGCGTCGTACCGGGGCAGCGCCGCCGTCAGCGGTTTCTTGTTCGCGCCGACGACGTGGATGCCGCGTTGGAAGGCCTCTGTGTACAGGGCCTCCATGCCTTCGGCCGCGGTGCAGTCGACGAGGATCGGCGTGGGGAGACGCGCCAAAGCGTCGAGGATGCCCGTGGTCGCCGCCGGCCAGTTGCTGCCATCGCGAAGCCGTGCGTCGATGGCGCTGAGGTCGATGCCATTGGGGTCGAACACCACGGTGTCGGAGGTCGCCACGCCCACGACCATGACGTCGAGGTCGTGGGCGGTGCGCAGGATCGGAGCTTGCACGGCGAGGGTCCGGAGCAGCGCGCCCCCGACGGTGCCCCGACCAAGAAGGAGCAGGCTGACGCGGCCCGCACCGAAGTGAAACGCGGCATGGACCGTGCGGACCGCCGTTGGCAGCGCGGCCTGATCGACGACGACCGAGATCGACCTCTGCGTGGCCGACTGGCCGATGCCGAACACGTTGACGCCGACCCGGCCGAGCGCTCCCAGCAGCCGTCCTGCGACGTTCGGGGTTTGGCCCATCGCTTCGGCGACGAGCGTGACCAAGCCGACGGGCCCGTGGACCCGGACGG
>JBEIFN010000196.1:0-4821 GCA_040382435.1 Alphaproteobacteria bacterium | reverse complement strand
CCGAGGTCGAGGGTCGTGGTCCAAACGCCATCGCCGTCGAGTCGGCGCGCTTGGACGCGGCCGCCTTGGAGCGCGGCGTCGGTCACCTCCAAGGTGAAGGGAAGGCCGGCCCATCGCGGCCGAGGTGGCTTCGGCTTGGGGGGGCCGAACGCGCGCGCGAGGCGCAGGCCGTCGGCGTCGGTGTCGAGGATGACTTCGGGACGGAGGATTCGCAGGTGCCGGACCGCGAGCCTCCCCCACGCGAGGTCGAGCTCGAGGGCCAGCGCGCCGACAGCGACCGCGGGCGTACCGTCCGGATCGAGGAGGCGGAAGCCGTCGACCTCGACGCGCCCGTAGCGCCCGACGTGCAGCGAGAGGGGATCGGCGTGCCATCCTGGCGCGAGCGCGGCAGCGAGCGCGAGGTCGGCCCCACGGCCCGCGATCGCCTCGCCGAGCGGTGTGCACAACCCTGCCCATAGCGCAGGAGGTAGGCCGAGCAAGGCGAGGGCCGCGAGGCCGCCGCGCCGCCAAGCGCGCGCCGAGAGCCGCACGCGGCTCAAAACGCCTCCCCGATGCCGAACAGGACGTTGATCGCGACGGGCCACGGCTTCGCTGTGCCGGCCTGGGCGGCTTCACGCGCCGCGCGGGTGCCGCTGAGGAGGTCGTAGCCGCGCGGCAGGACGTCGATCGCGTTGCAGTCGAACACGCGCCGAGGGCCCGAGGTGTCTTCGAGGAACAACGGTCGCAAGCCGACGTCGAAGCGAATCGGACCGATCGGCGAGAGGTAGCGCAGGCCCACGCCGCCGCCGTACCGCAGGCTCTCGTCGACGACGGTCGCCGACGGGCCGCCGAGGTCGTTCACGCGCCGCGCGAGCGCGCCGACGTCGCCGAACAACGCGACGCCGAGGCCTCCGGCGCTGTCGTAGCGCAGCTCCCCCGCGGCCTCGACGGCGAAGGCGCCGCCGCGCGGCAGGTACGTCCGGTTGACGTCGTACGGCTCGCCGTTGTTGTGCGCAGGCCGTGGCCGTCCGCCGTCGTACTGGCAGAGCAGGTCGTAGGCCCCGACTTGGTTGGTGCGGAACCCGCGCAAGCTGTTGGGTCCGCCGAGGAACGCGAGGTCGGGGTAGGGGAGCGCGTCGTCGGGGCCGCGCCACGGGATCAGCATGCGCCCGTGTAGACGACCGGCGGCGACGAACCGCGCGACGCGCGCGTCACGGGTCAGGCGGAACGGGGCATACAGCCGGAGGTCGCCGTCGAGCCGGGTGTAGAGGAAGCCCTCCTCGAGCCCTTCGCCCGAAAGGGTCGGCACCGGGATCGCTTGGCGGACGGCGAACGAGGCGAAGCGTCCGCTGCGGGGCAAGTTGGGGTCGTCGCGGCGGTCGTACCGCACGCCCAGATCCACACTGAGCAGGCGGAAGGCGTCCGAGCCGAAGTCGGTGCCGAACTGGAGCCGGGCGGCGGTCGCAGCGCCGTCGTTGAGGCCGGTGTAGTCGAAGGACTCGAAACGGGGTCCGACCGTCACCGCCCAGTGGTCGTTGATCGTGTAGCGCAAGCCGACGTGCGTATCGAAGCGCAGGTAAGGGAGCGCACCGAACTGCAGGTCACGCGTGATGGCGGCCCCGGCCTCGATCCCGAGCTTTCGGTGGAGCAGCCACGGGTAGCTGAGTGCGACCTCGCCGCTGCCGGTCAAGAACAGCGGCACGGTCCCGTCGTCCTCGGCGGTGACGCCGACGACCGCGCCGAACCCGCCGTCGACGTTGAGGCCAACACCTGAACCGCCGAGCCGACGGTCTTGGTAGGCGACGTTGACCCGCGGCGTGACGATGAAGTAGTCGGTTTGCACGCCGGCACCGACGTTGACCTTGCGGAACTTGCCCTCACGAAGCTCGATGTCGAGGTCGGCGACCTCCCCGTACGTCGGGTCGAGGCGGCGGACCGGTCGGATGTCCACCAGCGAGAACAGGCCGGTGTCGTAGAGGTTGCGGCGCGTGCGTTCGAGCGCCTTGAGACTGAACCAGTCGGGAGGCCGCGCGTCGACCGCGGCGTCGCCCTGCGCCATCGTCACCATCGTGAGCGTGTCGCGCACCTCGGCCTCAGAGACCTTGGTCAGCCCCTTGATCTGCACCCGCCCGAACCGGACGGGGGGACCGGGCTCGATGCCGAGCGCGATGTCGATGGCGCGGTCCTCGGGCCAAGCGTCGACGAGCGGGGTCACGCTCGCCCATGCATGGTGGGCGTCGCGCAGGCGCTCGGTGACGGCGGCCACGGTGGCCTGGACGGCTTCGAGCGAGAAGGCTTGCCCGGGGCGCAGCGATGTGCCGGCTAGCGCGGCGCGGATCGCGGTCTGCACGGGGTCGCGTCGCTGGTCGGGCCGTCCTGCGGCGTCGAGTCCGATCGGTACGACGTAGGCGGTGTCGAGTCGCTTGGCGAGCGCGTCCGGGTGGGCGTGGACGCGAACGTAGGACAGGGCGCCGGGATCGACGTAGCCGACGACGTCGACAGCGCCTGCGAGGCGGTCGGTCTTGGGGCGCACGCGCCGTGTCGCCCAAGCTTCCATGCGCGCGTCGAACCAGCCATGGTGCGCGTACCAGACCTCGATCCGCTTGCTGTCGGCTTGGAGCGTGCCGGGATCGAGCTCGGCGGGTTCGGCCGTCCAGGTGAACGGGGGCGTGAGGATCAACGGCGGGCTCGCCGCTTGGCGCATCGCGCTGCGGAGCTGGAAGTCGTTGTGCCCCGAGCCGACGCCGCCGTTGCCCTCGAACCGGATGCGACGTACGATGTCACCGTCGATCTCCCGGCGCGCGGGGGTGCACGCGGCGAGCGTGAGGGCGACGAGGACGGCCAGGAGGCTCACGATGCGCGACCCGAGCCTGCCACGCCCAAGCCGCGCCTTCGCACCGCGGGGGCGCGAGGACGTCGGGGCGTCGCCACGGCTGGACGGCTCGGGCGGCGAGAGCTTCGGACGGGGCTCGGGGCGCATCGTCTCCGCGCGCCGGGGGACGGCGCACCTCCCCCGAGGCGTCGAGGGAAGACTTCGTGGGGTGCTAACCGATGCCCGTCGATTCCTCGACGTGCGCGGCCCGCATCAGGGAGGGTGGACGTGATCCAGCAGACCGCGGGCATCGTCGCCCTCGAAGGACGAGGCCCGAGCCGGACCGCCGCGCGGGCGATGTGGGCGGCCTTCGCGGCCCCGCGGGTCGCTCAGGCCGCGCACCACGACGGGCCCGCTTGGCTCGCCGTCGCCGGCCCGAGTGATGCGCGCCCCGAGCGGGCCCTGCACACCGATGACGCGCTCGTCGTGGGCATGGCGGGCGCCTTGGAGCCGCTCACGCTCGGGGCGCCTTGGGTGGCGAGCGCGGAGCGGGTCGCCGAGGCGTTCCATCGCGCAGGGATCGATGGGGTCGGGGCGCTACCCGGCGAGTTCGTGGCTTGGATCTTCGAGCGTCGAACACGCAACCTGCACATCTTCCGCGACCCGAGCGGGATGGTGCCGTTGTTCTGGGTGCGAGGCCCCAAGCGCTTCGCCTTCTCGACCGAGCTGCCGCCGCTGCTCAGTCTGCCGTGGGTCTCGCGTGAGCTCGCCCGCGATCATTTGGCGGAGTACCTTTCGTTTCGGGTCGTGCACGCGCCGCGCACGCTGCTGCGCGACGTCTGCCAGCTCGAACCGGGTAGCCGGCTACGCTTCGACGCTGAGGGGGTCCGCGTCCACCGGACGTCGCCGGTCCGCTACGCGGCACCGGGCACGCCCGTCCCGCGCGACGCCGACGTCCTGCCCGAGCTGCACGCCGCGATCGAACGCGCGACGCGTCGGCGCCTTGCTGGCGACACCGAGGTGGGCGTCTTCCTCTCGGGCGGTGTCGGGAGCGCGGCGGTGACGGCCGCCGCTCGGGCGGCGTCGCGGAGCTTGCGGACGTTCACCGTGACCTTCGCGGAGGAGCGCTCGCCGGAGTCGCCGTTCGCGGGCCGGGTCGCGCGCCTGTTCGGGATGGAGCATTCGACGGTGGTCGTGGGCAGCCGCGAGGTCGCCGAAGGGTTCGACGCCGCGGTCGCCGCGCTCGGCCACCCCAACGGCAACGTCGCCGCGGTCCTTCAACTCCGGCTCGCGCAGGCAGCGTCGGGCCAGGTCGGCCGCGTCCTCACCGGTGACGGCGCCGATCAGCTGTTTGGCGGCGCGATGTTGGAGGAGCCAGCCCGCGGGCTCGCGCGCGTGCTCGCCTACCAAGCGGTCCCATCGCTCGCGCGCGACGTGCTCGCCCCGTGGCTGGCGCGCAGCGAACGGTTCGCCGATCTCACGCTCGCGCCGCATCGGTGGGCGTTGGAACGCGGCCTCGGGGGCGTCCTGCTCTGTGATGAACGCGTGCGTCGCCAGCTGCTGCTCGACGGCTTGTACGTGCGTCCCCGCGTGCGCCAAGAGGTGTTGGCGCCGTTCTACGACGAGGTCGACACCGACCCGCTCAACGGCATGATGCACGCGTTCTACCGGTCGCAGCTCGCGGGCGACATCCTGGTTCGCACGCGGATGACGGCAGCGGCCGCGGGTCTGGCCGTGACCTCGCCGCTGCTCGACCGCGAGGTGGTTCGCCTCGCGATGTTGCTGCCGGGGGCGTTCAAGTTGCGCGGGTTGAGTGCGGCCGCCTCGACGCGATGGATGCTCCGCGCGCTGCTCAAGGGACAGATGCCGCCGGCCTTGGTCAACCGCCACGATCGCGCGATGCCGCGCCCGCTCGACGACTGGCTGATCGGACCCGGTCGGTTGTTCCTCGAGGATCGGTTCGACCGCCTCCGGGAGGACCCGCTGGGTCTGTGGCATCACACCGGCCTCGAAGCGATTCGACGCGGGCT
>JBEIFN010000195.1:0-4823 GCA_040382435.1 Alphaproteobacteria bacterium | reverse complement strand
GAAGCCCATGCGGTCAACGCCCGTGGCGTCCGTCGTGGCCTCGGTGCCGAGCGGGTAGCGGCGCTCGACCGCGCGACCCGCCGTGAACGTGCAGGCGTCGCAGCCCGCCAAGCGGTCATAGGTCGTCGTCGCCCGCGTCCCCGCCTCGTCCGCCGCGTCCCACTCGCCGACCAGCCGGTTCAGGCTGTCGTACGCGAAGCGCATCGTCGTCACGGCGGTCGTCCGCTCCGTCACGTTCCCGGCGGCGTCGTACTTGAAGGTCGTCTCGCCCGCGTTCGGGTTGAGCGTGCGCGTCACGCGGCCCAAGGCGTCGAAGCTCTGCACGTGGCGGTTGCCCGCGGGGTCCATGACCTCGACGAGCTCGCCGAGGTCGTCGTAGGCCAGCGTCACGATAGCCGCGTCGCCACCGGCGAGCGCGCGCTCATACGCCACGACGCGCTGCAGGCCGTCTTCACGCACGACGAGCGGCGTGTCGACGTTCGGGCTCGAGGCGTCCAGGTCGTCCTCGGCGAAGGTCCGGCGGGCGAGCGGCGCGAACTCGACGCGTGTGCTCGTGCCGTCCTCGTTCGTCGCGCTCACGGGGCGGTCGAGCGCGTCGAACCGCGCGGCGACGAACGCCGTGCCCTGCGGGACGCGGGAGGCGGACGTCTCACAGGCGTCCGTCTGCGAGGCGTACGGCTGGAACGCCCGCACCGCTTGGCCCTTGCGGTTCAGCACGCGGTAGCCGTCCGCCTGGAAGACCCCGCCGTCGAGCCGAACGCGGCTCTGCACAGTGCGGCCGAGGCCATCGAGGCAAGCGATCCGCACCAGGTCGACGTCGCCGCCCTGTGTGGAGCGCCCCTCGGTGCGAGCGCTCGAGATCGGCGAGCTCAGGGTGTAGCTGAAGGCTTGGTCGGGCTTCGATGCGTCGCCCGGGGTCCGCGTCTGCGTGGCCAAGCGCCCGAACTCATCGTAGGTGTAGACCGTGCCGACCTCGGGCGTCGTGCGCTCGCCGCCGACATAGACCGCGCTGTCATTCGCCAGGCTCGGCTTGCGGAAGATCGCGTCGTACGTGAACTGGTTCTCGAGGGTGTACTCGCCCGCCGCGTCGCGCATCGGGGTCGTGCGGCTCACGAGCAGGTTGGCGTCCCACGCGAGGCGAACGCGGTACGCGCCCGAGTCATCGGGCGAGCCGTTGGGGAGCAGCATTTCGACCGTCTGGCCGTCCGCGTTCGTCTGCCGGCGCATGGTCTGAATGACCTCGCCGTCGGCGACCCGTGACTCGACCCGCGTCACCGTGCCGCGGCTCAGCGTGCCGCTCGGCAGCCCCGCGAAAGGCGCCGCGCCGTCATCGTAGAAGTTCAGCGTCTCGCGGAAGAGCGTGGCCTTGGTCGCCGGGTCGCCGTAGCTCACGACCCGCTTCGCCTTGCCGATGATCCAGCGGCCGCCCGTCGCGGCGCCCGGCTCGATGAACTCCGCCTCGGTGTAGACCTCGTCGCCGTCGACGTCCGCCACGCCCAGGGCGTTCATCACCGTGGCGTTGCCGTAGCCGTTGTAGGTCGACCGCGTCACGAGCGTCTTCCACTCGGCCTCGGGCGCTTGCTCCTGCACGACCTCGCGGCTCTCCGAGACGCAGATGAAGCGCACGGGGAACTGTGCGTCGACCCGCTCGAGGCCGGCGACCTCGCAGTCCTGGTAGTCCGTCTCGCGCGTCACGAGCGGCAGCCACGTGTCGTCGGCCTGCTCGCCGAGGATCACGGTGCGCAGCTCGCGCCCGAAGCGGTACGGGTCCTCCGCGCCGACCTCGTACTCAAGCAACTGCAAGCTCGACTGCTGCGTCTCGTCGCCCTCGTTGAGCTCCTCGACTCGGGCGTACCCGCGGAACTGCTTCTCGTCGCCGTCGTAGTAGCCCGCCGCGTAGGTAAAGACCTGCAGGTCGTGCTGCACGTCCTCGGCCACGGTCTGCTCGGCGTACGTGTCGATGGTCTTCACCACCTGCATCGAGTTGGGCAGCGCGTATGGCCACGACGCGCTGTCCGCGCCGCCGTCCCGCGCCTGCTCCGCCACCGACGACGTGTACGTGACCTCGGTCACGAGCCCGATGCCGTTCGTGATGCGCGACATCAGGTTCGGCCGAACCGGGAACAGCTCGATGTACGACACGCTGCCTGCCGGCGTGATGTAGACCACGTCGTCCGAGCCGTTGCCGTTCATGTCCGCGTACAGCACCGTCGTCTGCGCGGTGCGCACGGGCACGGCGTCTGCGCCGACCTGGTCGAGCGTGACCGGCGGGTCGAACGCGGTACCGTTGCGGTTGAGCTGGTAGCGCAGCTCGTTGCCTTGGACCACGACCAAGTCCGTGAGGCTGTCGCCGTTGATGTCCTCGAAGTCCGCGAAGTCCAGCTCCGCGTCCGACAGCGTCACGTTCTCGATGCGCACCTCGGCCGTCCAGCGGCCGCGCCCCAAGTTGAGCTTGTAGCGCACCTCACCCGCGCGCTTGAGCACAGCGTCTGCGAGGCCGTCGCCGTTCATGTCCTCGAGCTCGAGGTTGTCCTCGACGAAGCCCCACCCGATGCTCTGCACGCCCGGCGCCTGCGTGAACCCGCCCATGCCGTCGTTGCGGTACACGACCGTCAGCGCAGGCGTGCTCGTGATCAGGTCGATGCGGCGGTCGCCGTCGAAGTCGATGTAGCGGATGGTCCCGTCGGCGAAGCTCGGCAGGTTGCCGCCCGCCGACATCGAGTCCACGCTCGTCCAGTCCGGCTTGCCCTCGGCGTTCGCACCGCCCGCGTTGATGAGCACCGTGCGGCTCGTCGCGTTGAGCACGTCGGCGCGGCCGTCGCCGTTGAAGTCGAGCATCTGGACCGAGGGGTCCCCGAGCGTGAACGCGCCGCTCTCCGCGACGTCGCTCTCGGCCGCCTGCGCGTCGAACGCGCTCTTGCCCGTCGCCGTGTCGACGCGGTTCACGAAGAACCGGTGCTTGGCCTCCGAGGCGTCGACGAGGTCGGGCAGGGCGTCGCCGTTGATGTCGACGAGCGAGGCGCGGCCTGAGCCGAAGCCCGCGGCCACGGCGCCCATCTCGACAAAGAACGGCTCGCCGCTGACCGCGCTCTGGTACTCAAACGTCGGCGCGATGGGGTACAGGCCGTCCTGCGCGCCGTAGGTCTGCACCTGGCGCAGGCGCGAGAAGCCGCCCGCCGCGTCGTACGCCTCGTACTCCAGCGCGTAGCGGCGCACCTGCGCGCCGTCCGTCAGGACACGCACGCCCGTCAGCCGGCTCGTGAGCAGCTCATTCGTGCCGCTCCGCGCGTCCGAGATGCGGTCCTGCCGCGCGTCGTCATAGGAGAACTCGACGACGTGCGTCGCGTCACCGGCGGCGTCGAACAGGTATTCGATGCGCGACACCAGCGGCACCGCGCCGCGCTGCTCGTATGTGTAGCGGACCTCGTGGCCGTAGACGTCCACCGTCGACGTCAGCAGGTAGCGGAACGTGCCGCCCGGCGCCGCGAAGCGCGCGCTGTCGACCTGGCGGCCGTCTGCCGTCGCGCCGTAGTAAGCCACCGAGCCGTCCGGGCTCTCGGCCTTCCAGTAGCCCTCGGCGCCGTCACCGGCCTCCATCCAAGTGAAACGAGCGAACGCGCCCTCGTACCGCTGGCGGTACACAGGCTCGTTCGAGCTCACGGCCGCCGACAGCACGAGCTGGTCGCCGCCGTCCGCGACGAACAGGTCGTCCCGCGTGTACGACGGCAGCCCGCGCGAGGTCATCCGCTCGATGTACGGCAGCGACATCGACCAGCCGATGCCCACCACCGACGAGCCCGCCGACGAGTTGTAGCTCAGCGCGAGCGATGGCGTCGCCCCCGCGAACCCCGCCGGCACAGCGATGGGCACCGAGTACGACATCGAGCCCATGTTCGGGTTCACGCTGGCGTTGTCCCCGATGCCCTCGAGCGACCCCGGGCCATCGGGCAGGGACACGCGGTCATCGGACACGCCGGTTTGGGCGTGCGCAGCGGGGGAAGCGAGGCCCAAAAGGAGGGCGCACGCGAGCGGAGAGCGGCGTCTAAGGGTGTGCTTCATGCGCGGCATCCTAGATGGCTTCGCCGATTCCGCATCATGAAACAAACCTAAACGCCAAGCCCGGCAACCTATAAAAATCGAGCAATCGCGGCCGATTGAGGCGAAGATTGCCAGCATGCAGCCGATGCATAGACCTAAAATCCGAAGCAGTTGAGGTCCATCGATTTTAGGCTCCTGCTTAGTCCAGCGTGTTCACTACAGCCAAGCCCAGAAGCGCTGAACATCCCCTGCGCGGCTGAGGATGTTCAGCGCAGAGAGGCGGTCACGCCGTCGAGGGCGCTCGCTTGGGCATCGACACAGCGCACGGTCTTGACCTCGACCCCGGCGGGGTCTCCGCTCAGGCCGACTTGAACCGCGCCCTGCGCGATGGGCGAGTCGCCCGCGGACACCACGCTGACGGCGACGCGTGGCGCCTCGCGAATGAAGGTCCCGCGGACCGTGTCGGCGAAGGTGACCGACTCGACGCGCCCGGTGCCCTCGACGAGGAGCAGCTCGCACCCGCGGGCGGCAGGGTCACTGAACGCGACGCCCACGCCCTGCACGCCCCCGTCCGGCGTGGCGGGCGGATTCGACGACTTGGAGTCGCCACAGGCCGCGACAGAGCCGAAAGAGAGGACGAGGAGAACTCGAAGTGCTTGGTTTTTCATGGTTTTTTTCAGAACCGACCTTCTTCGATGCCGTTTTTGAAGCGCTTGAGATCATACGTTATTATCAAGCGGAGGTTTTCTTTATAGGTTGGTTGCAGCGCGTTACGGAGCGCTTGG
>JBEIFN010000194.1:0-4834 GCA_040382435.1 Alphaproteobacteria bacterium | reverse complement strand
GGTCCCCCTCAAGAACGGCAAGATCGTCTCCGCCGACACGATCCCCCGCGGGGACTCGTCGGCCGAAAAGCTCGCCAAGCTCAAGCCAGCCTTCAAGAAGGACGGCACGCTGACCGCCGGCAACAGCTCCACCCTCACCGACGGCGCCGCGGCGGTCCTGATCATGTCCGAAGAGAAGGCCAAGGCCCTCGGTTACACGCCGCTCGCCTTCTTCCGGTCGTGGTCGTTCTGCGGCGTCGATCCCCGGGACCAACTGCTGATGGGACCGGCGATCGCCGTGCCGCAGGCGCTCGCCAAGGCGGGCCTCGAACTGCGGGACGTCACGCGCGTCGACATCCATGAGGCGTTCGCCTCCCAAGTGCTCTCGGTGCTCAAGATGATGGGCTCCGACGCGTTCTGCCGTCAGCGCCTCGGCCGCGACGCCGCGGTCGGCGAGGTCGACCCCGACCGTCTGAACGTGCTGGGCGGCAGCCTCGCCTTCGGGCATCCGTTCGGCGCGACCGGCGCCCGCATGGTGACGTCGATGAGCCACGAGTTGCACCGCCTCGGCCCGGGCTCGACCGCCGTGCTCGGCATCTGCGCGGCCGGCGGCCTCGGCGCGGCCGCAGTCCTCGAGGCCTGCTGACGAAAAGCACGGATTTCGGGGCATGTTCCGGTCGGCGCACGACACGCCGACCGGATACGCCCAGTGGACGGAGAGCGTTGTGTCCCCGTTCACGGTCGGATCTTGGCGCGTCGACCAGCCGCTCGGTCAGGGCGGGACCAGCAAAGTGTGGTCCGCCAACCACGAGCACGCGGGTACCCCGGCGGCCCTCAAGATCGTTCGTCTCGACGATGTCGGCGACCCGCGCGCGCGCATGGCAGCGCTGCACAACGAGCTCGCGGCGATCGTGGGTCTCGACCACCCGAATATCCTGCGGGTCTATGACCGCGGCGTGGTCGAAGCCGACGAAGCAGCGGCCTCGGGAGGTCGGCTTCCAGCGGGCGCCGCTTGGATCGCGCTCGAACGCGCGAGCGGGGGTGCGCTCCACAGCGCGGCACCTCCGCGAACGTGGCGTGTCGTCAAGCAGCGCCTGACGACCCTGCTCGAAGCTTTGGCGCACGCCCACGCCCGCGGGGTCGTCCACCGTGACGTCAAGCCGTCGAACTTGCTGCTCTGCACCTCGCAAGACCTCCGCGCCGGGCTGATGCTCGCCGACTTCGGGCTGGCGACCGGCCTCGAAGCGCTCGCGGCGGGCGTCGGTCAGGGCGGCACCCCACGCTACGTGAGCCCCGAACAGGCCCGCGGCGACGCACGCGCCGTCGGGCCGTGGTCCGATCTGTACGCCGTGGGCTGCCTCGCGTGGGAATGGACGACGGGCGCCGCCCCGTTCCACGGCGAGCGCGGACGGACGTTGTTGGCGCGCCAGGTCGACGCGGCGCTGCCCACGTTCCGCCCCTGCATGGCCCTGCCCGAAGGCTTCGACATCTGGGTCCATCAGCTCCTCGCGCGCGAACCCGACCAGCGCCCCCGTTACGCCGCCGACGCGCTGGCGGGCCTACGCCAGCTCAAGACGCTCGGCCCCTGGACGGGGCAAGTCGCGCCCGCTCCGCAGCGGCACGACGCGCCCAACGAGACGCTGGACGCGTTTGCGACGTGGGAGACGCTCCCGGGTTCGGAAGCACCGCAGCTCGACGTCCCGGCGTCGGCGGCTTCGGGGCTGTTCGCAAGCCCCCCACGACCCCGACTGCCGTCGGAACCACCGCCGACCGAGGTCGAAGGCGAGCGGCGCGTGGTCGTGCCGGGGGGACTGGCGCTGCTCTCGCTTCGCGACATCCCCCTGGTCGGCCGTGAACACGAACGACGCGTGCTGTGGGGCGCGTTGCGTGACGCGTTGCGGCACCGACGCGGGCGCGGCGTCCGCCTGATCGGGCGCGGCGCGCGCGCGCTCACCCAGTGGCTCGCCGAGGCCGCCGCCGAACGCGGTGGCATCGAGGTCCTCCGGGCGACCTTCTCCGCGTCGCCCACGACGCGCGACGGACTCGCCGCCATGTTCCGGCGCCACTTGCGGTTGGTCGGCCTCGCCCCCGAGGCGCGTCAGCGCGCACTCGAAGCCCTGGTGCGTCGCCGCGAGCCCGGGTTGCTGCCCGACGTCCCCACGTGGTCTGCCCTCCTCGGCGACACGCCGTGGACGACCGCGTCCGACCATGCGGAACGCATCGGCCACTTCGTCCGGATGCTCGCCGTGGTCGCGCCCGAGCGGCCCGTCCTGATCGCGCTCCACGACGTCGCGCAAGCGTCCGAGGCCGAAGCCTTCTCCTCGGCGCTGCTCAACGCCCCCGGCCGCGCCGTCCTGGTCATCACCACGACGCGCCTCGCGCCCCAGCCGCCGCGCGCGACGATCGCGGGCGTCACGGATCTCCACCTCGCGCCGCTGCCCGACGCCGACATCGCCTCGCTGGTGCGGCACCTCGCAGGTCTGTCCGACGCCGTCGCGTTCGACCTCGCCCGGCGCGCCGGCGGCGACGTCCGGTTCGCGATGCGGCTCCTCGACGAGGTCGTCGAGCAGGCGGCGCTGCAGCTCACGCCCGAGGGCTGGGCGCCCCACCCCGATCTGCGCCTCGACCTCCCCGCCACGCTCGAGGACGCGTGGGAGCGCCGGCTCGAACGCGCACTGGCCGATCTCCCGGAGCCGACGCGCCGCTCGCTCCGCTTCGCCGCCGTCCTCGGTCGTCGCGTCGACCCCGAAGAATGGCGCCGCGGTCTGTCTTACCTCGACATGCAGCCCTCCGACCGGCTCGTCGAACGCGCGGTCGCCTCCTTCGAGGCTGCGGGCATCGTCTCCCGCTCGTCCGACGGGTGGTCGTTCGGAACGTCCGAGATCCGCACCCTGCTCCTTCGCGACACCGAGCGACGCCACGAGACCACCCTGCTGCACGCCGCCGCCGCTGCTGCGATCGAGGGGGCTGACGTCGACGCTGGGCGCGCGCTCCGTCATGGCGACCATCTCCGCGACGCCGAACAGCCAGAGGCCGCCCATGCCCGGTGGCACGCTGGACTCGATCTTGCGATCCGCGAAGCCTCATGGTCCACGGCGGCAGCGTTGCTCCGACGGCTGGAGGGTGACGCGGCGCTCAACACGCTTCCAAGCTCGCTCCACGACCAGGCTGCGCGGGTCGCGATCGGCTTGCAGCGATTCGACGAAGCAAGGTTCCGGGGTGATCTCGCCCGTTCGACGGCGCGCGACGCTGCGGAGTGCACCGCCGCCACCTTGACCCTCGCGACGCTCGAGCACCACCTCGGCGACCTGCAGGCGGCCCGCGCGCGCCTCACCGAAGATCTGCCCGCCGACACGCCGCCCCGCCTCGCCGCCGCGCACGCCCGCCTGCTCGGCAGCCTCGCCTTGCAGCAAGGCGAGCCGGATTCGGCCACAGCGGCCTTCCAGCACGCGCTTGCCGTCGCCAGCGCCCATGAACTCCCGATGGATGCGGCGCGCGCCCGGATCGGTCTGGGCGACGTCGCGCGCCTCCGCGGAGACGTCATCACCGCGCGCGTCGAACTGCAGCAAGGACTCGCTGTGCTCCGGGCCGCCGGTGATCGTCCCGGGATCGCCTCCGCCGCCAACGCGCTCGGCGAGACCTTCCGGATGGCGGGCCAGCTCGACGCGGCCCGAGAGGCGTACCTCGAGGTGCTCGGCATCGATGCCGCCGCAGGGCACGACACCACGATCACAAGGTTCAACCTAGCCATGGTCAGCCTGAGCGCTGGAGATGTCGAGGGTGCGGTGCGGAGCCTGCTCGATCTTGAGGCCACGTGGACCGCCCAAGGACGCGCCGGATGGCTCTCGATCCTGCACGTCGCCTGGCTCCCAGTGCTCGCCCATCACAACGACTGGGACGCGTTCGCCGACCGTCTCGCGCGCGCGCGCGCGGCGCTCGAGGCCAGCGGCTTCGTCGAACGCGATGTGGCCGAGCTCGCCGAGATGGCCGGTGAACAGGCGCTGACGTCGGCCCAGCCCGGGCACGCGCTCGCGGCTTGGTCCCTCGCGTTCGACCATTGGGGCCGCGTCGGGCAGCGCGACCGCATGATCCGCGCCCACGCCCGCGTCCTACACTGCCTCGAGCTCGTCCAGACGTCCTGAGGCGTTCACTCGACGCCGATGTTCTGCGCGACGAACTCGATATGGAACTGCGTCGCCGTCGAAGGGTTGAAGCCCGTCGAGGCGTCGCGGCAACCCACCTCGAGGTCAAAGGCGCCGCTGATCGTCGAGGCGTCCGACGCCGTGATCTCGAGCAGACCCTCGGGCGCGTCGACGCAGCGCGTCTCGGAGCCGTCGCGAAGCTGCACGTACGAGAACGACAACGCTGCGGCGTCCTCGGGCACGGCGTCGAACGTATAGGTGCCGACGCCCAGACGATCGATGCCGAAGTTGTGGAACGCCAACCTCGGCGAGTCGTCGCGCCCCGGACAGTCGAGCAGGTAGAAGCTCGTCCGGTCCTCACGGTTGTCGAACTCGTACGACGCCAGCCCCGCGAACGTGCGCTCCAAGCCACCGGTGGCCGTCCCTGAAAACGCAGCCACCGGCGCGTCGCAGGTGTTGGCGGGCGGCGGCGACACCGGCGGTGGCGCGCTCCCCGGAGATACGGGTGCGGCGGGCGACTCCGCAGGTTTGCCCGGTGATTCGGCGGGGGGTGGCCTGCCGGGTGATTCCGGTACGGGTGGCGGACGGGACACGGCGATCGGTCGCGACACCGGCCTCGACACGGCCATTCAAGGCTGACCCGGATCGTGGTGGAGGCTCGCCGCCGATCGCGCGGCGGGCTCCATCTCGTCGCGTTTGAGGTCCGAGGAGGG
>JBEIFN010000193.1:0-4839 GCA_040382435.1 Alphaproteobacteria bacterium | reverse complement strand
CGGTGGGCACGGGTTTGGCATGCGGGCGGCGGGGGGGGGCGGAATGCGGCGTTTGGTTGTGTGGGCTTGGTGGACGGTGGGATGCACGGGGCCGACGTCATCGGCGTCGTTGCCTGCCGTGCCGACCGCGCCCGACGGGACCCCGGTCGTCGCCGCGCCGTGGACGGCGCCAGATCCGGCGACGATCCCTGAAGGACCGCTCGGGGACGCGATCCGCGACGGGCGCGCCATCGCCATGGAGACGTACGAACGTCTCCCCGAGGCGGTGGGCAACCGCCTGCACTGCAGCTCGTGTCACCTCGGCGGTGGCACGGTCCCCAACGCGGGGCCGTGGGTGGGGATTACGGGCGTTTTTCCGGAATATCGGCCGCGAAACGCCAAGGTCAACGTGCTGCAGGATCGGATCAACGACTGCTTCGAGCGGAGCATGAACGGCCACCGCCTCGATGCCGACGACCCCGCCATGGTGTCGCTGGTCGCTTACATGACCTGGCTCTCTCAAGGGCAGCCCGTCGGGGTCTCGGTGGCCGGTCGTGGCTTTCCCAAGCTCGCCGATCAGCCCGCGCCCGATGCCGACCGTGGTGCTGCCGTGTACGCGGCGAAGTGCGTCGCCTGTCACGGCCAGGACGGGCAGGGGACGTCGGGCCCCAACGGTGCGTACGCGTTTCCGCCGCTTTGGGGCCCCAAGGCGTTCAACCTCGGTGCGGGGATGGCGCGACTCGACACGGCCACCGCGTTCATCTCGCACAACATGCCGCTGGGCCAAGGGGGAACGCTGACGCCGGCCGACGCGGTCGACGTCGCGGCCTACGTCACACGCCAACAAAGGCCGGACTTCGCCGGGAAACACCTCGACTGGCCCAAGGGCGGCAAGCCCCGCGATGCGAGGTATTGAGTGTGGTGGTTCTTCGTGGCTGGCATCGCCGGCGCGGCCGACTGGCCGATGCTTCAGGGGGCCGAACCGGGCGCACCGGCAGACGCACCTGCCGCGCGCGTTTGGGGTTTTGCCCAGGTCGTCGGTGAGGGGCTGGTGGGTGCCAAGCCCGCCACCGGGCTGGTGTCGGACGGGATGCTGCCCTACGAGGGTCAGATCCCTGTTTACAACCGCATCGGAGAGGGCGAGGCCACGTGGGGCCTGTCGGTCCGTCGGGCGAGGCTCGGGGTCCGCGGTGCCATCCCCAAGACGTCGGGGAAGGTCGCCTACTTGTTGGCAGCGGAGTTCGGCGCCAACGCGCTCACCCGAGAGGCGCCCGTCGTCTTGACCGATGCCAGCGTCTCGCTCGCTTACGTTCCGGGCGTTCGTCTACGGGTCGGCAAGTTCAAGCTGCCGCTCGGCGAGGAAGCCCTCGAGATGAACCCGGCCGCCGCCCAGTTCGTGAACTTCACGCCGACGACGTCGCAACTCCTGGGTGAGAACCGCGTCGTGGACGGGGCTTATGTCGGAGGCTTCAGCGGCTACCGTGACCTCGCTGTGCAAGCCTTCGAGACCTTCGACGTCGCGGGGACGGAGCTGAGCTACGCGGTCGCGCTCTCGAACGGGGCTTGGTCCGGCTGGGACGACGACAACGGCAAGGACGTCACGGGGCGGGTCGCTTGGGTGCCCTGGCGCGCCGACGCCGACGACCACGGGGTCCGGCGCGAAGAGGTCCGGATGTGGGCGTTTTGGCAGCAGGGCACACGCGCGCTGGAGGGGGTTCGATACGATCGGATCCGTCGTGGCGGCGGCGCGTCGGTGGTGGCTTCGGGTGTTTTCGCCCGGGTCGAGGTCGTTCAAGCGTCGGGGATGATCGAGCTGGGCTCCCAGCCGCCATTCGCGGGTGCGCCGGTGGCGGTCGTGGGCGAAGGCGAGGCGATCGGCGCGAATGCGGCCGTCACCTACCGGCGGGGGTGGGTCGCGGGCGGCGTTCGGTACGACGGCTTGGCTCGGCGTTACGACAGTCTGCCTGATCTGCGCGTGTTTCACACCGCGACGTTCAATGCGACCTTCGAGCCCGATCCCAAGGTGCGCGTGATGCTCGATTACGAGCTGCGGTTGCTCGACGCGCCAAGTGGAAGCGAGGACGCCCGCACGTTGGGGCGTGTCATGAGTGACCGGCTATCGGTGCAGGTCGCAGCTTTGTTCTGAAGGAGGAATCATGAACCGTGGTGCAGCGTTGTGGATGATGTGGGCGGTCGCATGTGGCGTGCCCGAGGGATCTGCGCAGACGGTCGCAGGGCCGCAGCCGTCGGCGTCCGCTGGCGTCGCTGAGATCGACGTCGCTGGGTTGCGGTCCGCGCTGGACGGCAATGTGGTGCTGATCGACGTCCGCACGCCCGAGGAGTTCGCCTCGGGTCACGTGCCCGGCGCACGCAATGTCCCGTTGGACGGGTTGGCGACGCGCCTGGACGAGGTCGGTCCTATCGGGGCTCAGGTCTACGTCATCTGCCAAAGCGGCCGCCGCAGCCTCGCAGCGAGTCAACAGCTCGCCGCTTCGGGGCGCAAGCCGGTCAACGTCCTCGGGGGGACGTCCGCGTGGAAGGCGGCCGGCTTCGCGACAGAGTAAGCGGCGCGCGGGGTCGAGCGGATGTGGGCTTGTGGGATCTTGGTGGCGGTTTGGAGCGCGATCGCGCAGGCCCAAGACGTTGTCCTCGTCACGACCGGCGGGCCGCGAGGGCTCGGGCGGGGGATCGAGCGGTTCGATCTGCACCGTCAGCTCGATGCGGTCTCACGTGCGCGGGTGGTCGCCTCGCAGCCTGCGCATGGCTTCCTGGGGCGGGGCGACTCGGTCCTCTGGGCGCCCGACGCGTCCGTCGAGGGTTCGCGGGCTTGGTTGGCGGCGTCAGACCCCATCCTCTGCGACGGCGGGCAGCAGGTCCTGCGCTACACCACGCTCTTCGAAGAGTGGGTGGCCCCGATCGGGGCCGCGCCAGGCTTTGTGACCGATGTGCCGTCGCGCGCAGGCTTGCTGCGGACGTGCACGCGCGGCGCGCTCCAGATGCGGTGGTTGAGCGACGGCCTCGCGTCGGCGCCGGGGCAGGAGGGCTGGGCGCTGCGCTCGGGCTTCCGTCACACCCTCGGAACGGTAGAAGCAACGGCGGACGCGACGGCGGAGACTTGGTGGCAGGTCGCTCGGCCACACCGCGAGCCTGCGCGCCATGTCGCCGATCTTCAAGCCGCGCTCTCGCAGAACCCAGGCGCGAGATTCGTCCACGCGGGCGACTTCCTCGACGCGTACAGCGCGACGCGTCCGGGGCGGTTGCATCTGCTGCGTGACGTCGCGTGGGATGCCCTGCGCGCGCTCGACCCCGTCGCGCTTGTGCCCGGCAAAGGCGAGCTGGTGGAGGGCCCTGGGGCGCTGTTTCGGGAGGGGGCGCTGCCTTGGGTCGGGACGAACTGGCGCTCGACGGATCCTTCGCTCGGGCTGCCGACGTCGTTGCGCGCGGTGATCCTGGGGCGTGACGTCGCCTTCCTCGGCGTCCTCGACCCGGGCCTGTCGGCCGAGGTGCCTGCGTTGGCGTCTGCGGGGATCCAACTCCTCGATCCTGTGGAGGCGATCCAGGCGACGCTCGCCGAGTTGTCGTCGGATCCGCCGGATCTCGTGGTGCTGCTCGGGCGGCTCGAACCGGAGGCCGCGGCCGCTGTGTTGCCCGCGTTGCACGGCGTCGACGTGTTCCTCGGCGATCCGCGCGCGGCGACGTTCCGCGTCGCGTCGTCCTCCACCCTGCTGCGTGAGGTCGCGGATGGGGTGCGGTCGGCGCCGCTGACGTTGCCGATGGATGGACCGACCGTTGTCTCGTTTGCGTTCGGCGACGACGGCGCCGTGGTGGGGCTACGGGCGACGCCGCGGCAGGTCGACGCCGACAGTCCGTTCGTCGACGCGCTCGAGGATGAGGTGACGGGCCGCCTGCTCGACGCCTACGCGGGCCTCGACCGCTTGGTCGTCCCCCCGACGGCACGACCGCTCGATGGCGTCGACGAGGCGGTGTGGGACCGCCTCGTGTGTGAGGCGATGCTCGAAGAGTCGGGCGCCGACGTCGCGTTCTGGGTTCCGACCGCGCGCCGGGAGGCGCTGCCGGGGGGCCTGTCTGCGCTTCAGATCCGCCAGCGTCTGGCCACAGGCGAGGAAGTGGAGGTTCATCGCGTGGACGGTGACCGCCTGCAGGAGTTCCTGCACCTCGCGGACGGCGTCATCCCGACGGTGTGTGGGGCGAGCACGCGCGATCGCGCGGCCATCGTCGACGGGCGCGGCGTCGAACCCGAGCGGACGTACCATGTCGTGACGACGGATCGAACGCGGCGGACGACGTCGCTCGGCGCGCTGCTCGATGCCGCCGCGGTCGATCTGGTCCTTCATGCGCCAAAGCGCGCCTTGCTGCGCGGCGCTGACGGTGTGCCCGAGACCTTGGCCGAGACGGTCGCCTCGGCGATCGAACGCTGGCGGATCACGCTCGGCGAGGGCTTTGCGGCCAAGGTCGCCGCGCGCAAGCCCTCCGACAAGCCGCTGCAGGTCGTTCTTCGCGCGCGCCGCCTTGCGTTGACGGTCGAGCGATTCCAAGGCGCGGGCACCGACCGGTTCGCGGAGGTTCCCGAGACGCTCCTCAACAGCACGTCGAGCTTTACGCTGGGCGGGGATCTCGACGTTGCGATCGACGTCTCCAGCGCGAAGTTCGCGGTCGATGCGCGCGCGCGCGCCGCCTATACGCGGCTGGCGATCGACGATCAGGACGCGCAAGAGACGGCGGACGACTGGCGGCTCAGTACGTCTTTCTCCGTGCCGGCGGCCGCCTTCCCGCTTCAGGCCAAGGTCCGAGCGATGCCGTACGGTGAGGTGTTGTTCGACTCGGAGTTCACGCCCGGCG
>JBEIFN010000192.1:0-4843 GCA_040382435.1 Alphaproteobacteria bacterium | reverse complement strand
GTGCCCGCGACGAACTCTGCGTAGTCGTCGAGGCCGTCGGCGTCGGCGTCGGTGGCTGTGGGATCGCTGCCGAACTGGACTTCGATTTGATCTTCGAGGTTGTCGCCGTCGGTGTCGAGCAGCAACGGGTTCGTCCCTGCCGCGACCTCGGCGCCATCGAGCAGCGTGTCGCCGTCGGTGTCGGGGTCGAGCGGGTCGGTGCCAGCGGCGTCTTCGGCGCCATCGTTGAGGCCGTCGTCGTCGGAGTCGGCATCGTTCGGATCCGTCCCGGCGTTGGCCTCGTCGCCGTCACCCAGCCCGTCGCCGTCGCTGTCGCGGTGGGCGGGATCGGTGCCCAGCGCGATCTCGGCGCTGTCGCTCAGGCCGTCGCCGTCGGTGTCGGCGAGCAGCGGGTCGGGTTCGAGCGGGTCGCCGTCGAGCAGGCCGTCGCCGTCGGTGTCGGCGGCGAGGGGATCGGTGCCGAGCGCAGCCTCGGCGCCGTCGTCCAAACCGTCATTGTCGGAGTCGGCCGCGGTGGGGTTGGTGCCGGCCGTGACCTCGGCGCCGTCGAGCAGGCCGTCATCGTCGGCGTCGGCGTCGCGGGGATCAGGCTCGTTCTCGTCGCCGTCGAGCAGGCCATCGTTGTCCGTGTCGGCGTCGAGGGGATCGGCGAGCGCGAAGTCGTCGAGGTCGAGCAAGCCGTCGTCGTCCGTGTCGGGGTCGAGGGGGTTGGTTCCGACGATCAGCGTCTCTTCGCCGTCTTCGAGGCCGTCCGCGTCGGAGTCGTCGAGCGTCGGGTCGGTGCCGATCGTCACCTCGAGCCCGTCGTTGAGCATGTCCCCATCGGTGTCCGCGAGGGTGGGGTCGGTACCGGCTGCGAGCTCCGCGGCGTCGGTCAAGCCGTCCCCATCGGTGTCGACGTCGCCGCCGTTGCCGGTGCCGGTGTCGAACGGCGCGGTGTCCGTCGAGGTGTCGGCGCCGAGGAAGGTGTCGAGCCCGCTGTCGAGGCCGGAGTCGATGGGCGTATCGGTGGGGGTGTCGACGGGCGTATCGGTGGGGGTGTCGACGGGCGTATCGGTGGGGGTGTCGACGGGCGTATCGGTGGGGGTGTCGTTCGCGCTGTCGTGGGTGTCGGTGGGCGCGGCGCTGTCGTCCGCCGCGGTGTCGCCGGCCGTGTCCGGCAGCGTATCGATCGGGGTGTCCACCGGCGTGTCGGTGGGGGTGTCGGTGTCGACGGGCGTATCGGTGGGGGTGTCGGTGTCGACGGGCGTATCGATCGGGGTGTCCACCGGCGTATCGGTGGGGGTGTCGGTGTCGACGGGCGTATCGACCGGGGTATCGACCGGGGTGTCGGTGGGTGTATCGACCGGGGTGTCGGCGGGTGTATCGACCGGGGTGTCGTCGGGCGTATCGACCGGGGTGTCGTCGGGCGTGTCGCCGCTGTCGGGGTTGAGGTCGGTGTCTGTGGCACCCGTGTCGGCCTTCTCGGAGTCAGGGTCGCCGCACGCGGTGGCGAGGAGGGCGAGCAACACGAGCGCGGGAACGATCGGGCGGGACATCGGCTGACTCCAAGTTGGACGAATCGCGTCGCCGCAGTCTACCCCACCGAGCGCCCCATGGTCAGGGCAGGTACACTACCGTCACGAACGTGGCGTGCCGGGCGCGGCGTGCGCGGCATCGCCGCAGGGAGGGAGTGTGCAGGGTCCAACTCGTGGGCGGCGCGTCTTGCGCGCACCGCGCGGCACGGAGCGCGTCTGTCGGTCGTGGCAGACCGAGGCGGCGTACCGCATGCTGTGCAACAACCTCGACCCCGAGGTCGCGGAGCGCCCGGACGATCTGGTGGTCTACGGCGGCATCGGACGGGCTGCGCGCTCGTGGGACGCGTTGGACGCCATCCTCGCGACGCTCGTCGATCTGGGCGACGACGAGACGTTGTTGGTGCAGTCAGGCAAGCCGGTGGCGGTGTTTCGTACCCATGCGGACGCGCCGCGGGTGCTGATCGCCAACAGCAACCTCGTGCCGAAGTGGGCGACCTGGGAGCACTTCCACGCGCTCGATCGGGCGGGTCTGATGATGTACGGTCAGATGACCGCAGGGTCGTGGATCTACATCGGGACCCAAGGGATCGTTCAGGGGACCTACGAGACGTTCGTCGAGCTCGGACGCCAGCACTATGGCGGCGACTGGCGCGGCCGGTGGATCCTGACGGCAGGGCTCGGCGGCATGGGGGGCGCACAGCCGCTCGCTGCCGTCCTCGCGGGCGCGCACTGCGTGGCGATCGAGTGCGACGAGACGCGCGCCGATTTTCGCATCCGCACGCGGTACGTGGATCGCAAGGCCCACACCATCGACGAGGCGATGGCGATCCTCGACGCTGCGACGGCGCCGACATCGGTGGCGCTGATCGGCAACGCCGCGGAGCTGCTGCCCGCGTTCCTCGCGGCAGCGGAGGCCGGCGGTCGTCGACCCGACGCGGTCACCGATCAGACGTCCGCCCACGACCTCGTCCATGGCTACCTTCCCGCCGGTTGGACGGTGGAGGCGTGGCGCGCCGCCCAGGCGGGCAGTGAGTCGGAGAGGGCGGCCTTGGTGACTGAAGCGCAGCAGAGCTGTGCGACGCATGTTCGCGCGATGCTCGGCTTTCACCGCCTCGGCGTCCCCACGATCGACTATGGCAACAACCTGAGGCAAGTGGCGAAGGATGCCGGGGTACACGACGCGTTCGCGTTCCCGGGCTTTGTTCCGGCGTGCATCCGGCCGCTGTTCTGCCAGGGCAAGGGGCCGTTCCGCTGGGTCGCGCTGTCCGGAGACCCCGAGGACATCTACAAGACCGACGCCAAGATCAAGGCGTTGTTCCCCGAAGACACCCACCTGCACCGCTGGCTCGATGCGGCCCGGGAGCGCATCGCGTTCCAGGGGCTGCCGGCGCGCATCTGCTGGCTGGGTCTCGGGCAACGCCATCTCGCCGCGCTCGCCTTCAACGAGATGGTGGCGTCGGGAGAGCTCAAGGCCCCGATCGTCATCGGTCGCGACCACCTCGACACCGGATCGGTCGCGAGTCCCAACCGCGAGACCGAGGCGATGCGGGACGGCTCCGACGCCGTCTCCGACTGGCCGCTCCTCAACGCGATGACCGCAGTCGCTGGCGGCGCGACGTGGGTCAGCCTGCACCACGGTGGCGGCGTCGGGATGGGCTACAGCCAGCACAGCGGCGTGGTCATCGTGGCGGACGGCACCGAGGCCGCCGCCGCCCGGCTGCGTCGGGTGCTGTGGAACGACCCTGCGATCGGCGTCGTGCGGCACGCGGACGCGGGCTACGAAGAGGCGGTTGCGACCGCTCGCCGCGAGGGCGTTCGGATGCCGTCGCTCGGAGATGCACCATGACCCCCTTGGTCCCGGGCGCGCTGACGCTCACCGACGTCCGTGCGTACCTCGCAGGTGAGCGCGCGCTGCGCCTCGATGACGGCTGCTGGTCGGGCGTGCGGGCGTCCGCCGCGACGATCGAGGCGATCGTCGCTCGGGGGGCGCCGGCCTACGGGATCAACACGGGTTTTGGCAAGCTCGCGCGGGTTCGCATCGCGGAGGACCAGCTCTCGGCGTTGCAGGCTAACCTTGTCCGGTCGCACGCCGTCGGTGTCGGGCCGCTGCTCGACGACGAGGTGGTGCGCCTGATCTTGGTGCTCAAGGTCGCTTCTCTCGCGCGCGGGTACTCGGGCGTGCGTCCTGTGGTCATCGAGCGCCTGATGGCGTTGGCCGACGCCGGCATCTGGCCTTGCATCCCGTCCCAAGGCTCGGTGGGCGCGTCGGGCGATCTCGCGCCGCTCGCGCACCTCGTCCTGCCGCTGTTGGGCGAGGGGACCGTGCGGGTCCGCGGCGAAGTGTGCGCAGCGCGAGACGCGCTGGCGGCGGCGGGCATCGCGCCGATCACGCTCGCCGCCAAGGAGGGCCTCGCGTTGCTCAACGGCACCCAGGTCTCGACCGCCATCGCGCTCCGGGGCTTGGTGCGCGCGGAGCAGGTGTTCGCGGCAGCGCTCGTCGCGGGTGCGCTGAGCGTGGACGCGGCCAAGGGGTCCGACGCGCCGTTCGACGATCGCATCCACGCCGTGCGCGGACACGCGGGTCAGCGCGATGTCGCCGCCCGGATGCGCGCGTTGCTGGCGGGCAGCGAAGTTCGCGCCTCGCATCTCGAAGGCGACGATCGCGTCCAGGATCCGTACTCGCTGCGCTGTCAGCCCCAGGTGATGGGCGCTTGCCTCACGCTGATCCGCCAGTGCGCCGAGACGCTGATCACCGAGGCGAACGCGGTCTCGGACAACCCGTTGGTGTTCGCCGACACCGGCGAGGTGCTCTCCGGGGGCAACTTCCACGCGGAGCCGGTCGCCTTTGCCGCCGACACGCTCGCGCTCGCGATCGCCGAGGTCGGCGCGTTGTCAGAGCGACGGATCGCGCTGCTGATCGACGCCTCGATCTCGGGCCTGCCTCCGTTCCTGACGCCCGATGCCGGGTTGAACTCGGGCTTCATGATCGCGCACGTCACCGCCGCCGCGCTCGCGTCGGAGAACAAGACCCTGGCGCATCCCGCGAGCGTCGACAGCCTGCCGACGAGCGCGAACCAGGAAGATCACGTCAGCATGGCGACCTTTGCTGCGCGAAAGCTCGATGTTCTCGCGGGGAATGTCCGCCACATCGTCGCGATCGAGCTGCTCGCCGCGGTGCAGGGCCTCGACTTTCACGCGCCGCTCCGCACGTCGGCGGCGCTCGAGACCGTGCGCGCCGCCGTGCGCGGGCTGGTTCCGCCTTGGACGGAAGATCGTTGGTTTTCGCCGGACATTGCGGCGGTCGAACACCTGGTCGACGCCGACGC
>JBEIFN010000191.1:0-4863 GCA_040382435.1 Alphaproteobacteria bacterium | reverse complement strand
GCTGCTCGCCCAGACGCTCGCGCGGATGCTGAAGGTCCCCTTCGCCATCGTCGACGCCACGACGCTCACGGAGGCCGGCTACGTCGGCGAGGACGTCGAGAACATCATCCTGTCGCTCTACCAGGCGTCCGACTACAACCTCGAGGCGACACAGCGCGGCATCATCTACGTCGACGAGATCGACAAGATCGCCCGAAAGTCCGAGAACCCCAGCATCACGCGCGATGTGTCGGGCGAGGGTGTGCAACAGGCGTTGCTCAAGATCATCGAGGGCACCGTCGCCAACGTGCCGCCCAAGGGCGGACGCAAGCACCCGCAGCAGGAATTCTTGCAGGTCGATACCAGCAACATCCTATTCATCTGCGGTGGCGCGTTCGTCGGCCTCGACAAGATCGTCGAGGCGCGCATCGGGCAGGGTGCGCTCGGGTTCGGCCAAGTGGGCGCCATCCGCGAGAAGCGGACGACGTCGGAGCTGTTGGCGTTGGTGGAACCCGAGGATCTGATGCGTTTTGGCATCATCCCCGAGTTCATCGGACGCGTGCCGGTCGTTACCACGCTCGAGGACCTCGACGTCGACGCGCTCGTCGACATCCTCGTTCGTCCGAAGAACGCGCTGCTCAAGCAGTACCAACGCTTGTTCGAGCTCGACGGCGTGAAGTTGAAGTTCACCGACGGCGCGCTCCGTCGCGTCGCGGAGCTCGCGCTCGAGCGCAAGACCGGCGCGCGCGGCCTGCGCGGTATCCTCGAAGACCTCCTCAGTGACGTGATGTTCGAGCTGCCCAACCGCCCCGAGGTCCGTGAGTGCATCATCTCCGAGGAGGTGGTCGCGCGATCTGCGCCTCCGATGCTGGTCGTCGAAGAGGAGCGCGCGGAGTGGACGTGATCGCTTCGTCGGGCCTTGACGCCTCCGAGGTATCGGTTACTTACCCGGCGTCGGGCGATTGCCTCGCGGCTTTGGCCACGGGCGGATAGCTCAAGGGGAGAGCAGCGGCTTTACACGCCGTTGGTTGCAGGTTCGAATCCTGTTCTGCCCATCGACGTTGGGGTGGTAGTTAAGTCGGTTATAACGCCGGCCTGTCACGCCGGAGGCCGCGGGTTCGAGTCCCGTCCATCCCGCCACATCACAAAGCCCGTCAGGTTCGCCTGGCGGGCTTTCTGGCTTTCGACGGCTCGCGGGTCGGCGCGGCGTACGATACGGACGGGCCGGAGGTCGGAATGCGCTTCGTCGGACTCGCCGGGCTGAGCTTGCTTGGGATGCTCGTTGCGGTGCCCTGGGCAGCGAGCAAGACGTGGCCTACCAAGGTGCCTTCGGCCGACGAGCGAGGCAAAGAGCTCTACGAACGCCACTGCTTGGCATGCCACGGGCCGAAGGGCGCAGGCGATGGGCCCCTCGCGGGAGCAATCGGCGGCGTCCCCGACTTCTCCGCGGGCTACGGCAGCCGCGATGAGAAGACGCTCGCCTCCGTGGTCATGTACGGTAAGGGCAAGATGCCAGGCTTTGAGACGTCTTTTGGCGAGTCGGACGCGCAAAAGGTGACCCGTTACCTCGGCGGCCTCGGGCGTCGGCCCGAGAAGCCGGTGGCTGAGAAGAAGGAGCCGACGGCGGCGGACGACGAGGGTGGGGGCGGAGGGTGAGCGCGCCCGTCGGCGCTTGGCAAGCCGTGTTGCTCGGTCTGGTCGAGGGGCTCACCGAGTTCCTGCCCGTCAGCTCTACCGGGCATCTGCTCGTCGCAGAGGCGTTGCTCGGCGTGCCCGAGGGGGAGGCGGCCAACGCGTTCGCGGTGGTCATTCAGGCGGGCGCGATCTTGGCGGTCACCGCACTCTATCCGCACCGACTCTGGGCGATGGCGCAGGGCCTTCGCGGCGCGGATCCCGCGGGGCGCACGCTGCTCCGCAATGTGCTGGTGGCCTTCCTCCCGGCGGCGGTGTTCGGCGTGCTGTTCGACGACGCCATCGAGGCGGCGCTGTTCGGGCCGTGGCCGGTGGTCTTTGCGTGGGCGGTCGGAGGCCTCGCGCTGCTCGGTGCGCGTCCCCGTGGCGTGGGGGGTGAGGATCCGGCCGATGCGCTCGTGACGCTCACGGCGCGCGAGGCGCTCGGCATCGGGGTTGCGCAGGTGGTGGCGCTGTGGCCGGGGACGTCGCGGAGCCTGATGGCGCTCGTGGGGGGCCTCGCGGTGGGGCTGCCGATGCACGCGGCGGTGGAGTTTTCGTTCCTGCTCGGCTGGGTCACGCTCTCGGCGGCCACCGGCTACAAGCTGCTCAAGTCCGGAGACGTCCTGTTGTCGTCGTTCTCCATGGATGTTCTGCTGATCGGCGTCGCGACGGCCACCGTGTCGGCGTTCCTCTCGGCGCGGTGGATGGTGCAGTGGCTCGAGCGGCGCGGCTTGGCCGTCTTCGGCGTCTGGCGCCTGTTGGCGGCCACCGGCACCGCCCTGTGGCTGACGTCGTCGGGCTGACGGGCGAGCCGGCGTGGCGGGGGCGGCGGCTTGACCGGGCTGCGCGCGTCCGATAGGGGCTGCTCGCTAGGGGTATAGCTCAGTCGGTAGAGCAGCGGATTCCAAATCCGCAGGTCGTGGGTTCGAGTCCCTCTGCCCCTGCTTTCACACGCCCGTCGAGCCGATGAGGCTCCGGATCGTTGGCAACGGTGGCCGCCACGTGTGGGCGGGCTACACGGTGTTCGGAGGTGCTCGATGGCCGACCAGCTTCGCATGTGGGACGCTTGTTCCGATGTGCACGCTTGGGCCCACGAGGGGACCCCTTGCCCGCGCTGCGTCCGCAAGGGCGTCGATGGCGTGCTCACGCTGGTCGTGGCGAGCGCGCCGTGCACCTGCGCAGACGCGGTCTGCACCTGCTTGGCCGAGGGCTACGCCAAGTGCCATAGCTGCGGGTTCTTGCGTCAGGTGTGGCCGCGCGAGGTCGTCGTCCATTGGGCCGCGGCCGAGGTCGCCAAGACGGCCTAAGCCGGCCGCGGGCGGTATCGTCGCGCGTCGCAAGCGCCAGGCTCTCGGTGTGCATGGTGTCCCTGCGGAGGACACATGATCAAGAATATGGGCATGCTCGACCGTGCGCTTCGCGTTGTCGTGGGCGCTGCGCTGGTGGTCTACGCGGTGACGTCGCCTGGGGACGTCTGGGCGTGGGTCGGTCTGTTGCCGCTGCTCACGGGGGCGGTCGGAACCTGCCCCGCGTACGTGCCGTTCGGCGTCAAGACGTGTGCAAGCCCAGTTTGAACAAGCTCAGTTTTTGAGCCACGGCAGACTGGGGTGGTACGTGGCCTGTGCGGTCACGCCGCCGAGGAACGGCTCGTAGTACGCCTTGGTGACGGGCAGGTCGCCCGACATCGAGACCTCGAGCGGGTCGCTCGGCTTGCGCGCGGACATCGGGTAGAACCGAAGACCGACGTTGAGCGTATTGAACACGAAGGCGCCACCTTGGCGGTCGAGCTCGCGCGCGTAGACGCTGAGCTCACCGAACACGGCCAACGGCGGCGCGACGCGTCCCGAAACGTGCACGCCGCCGAGGATGGCCGGCGTGGACTGCGCGCGGCTGAGCAGCTCGGTGCCCGCGCTCACCAGGACCTGGACGGGTCCGATGATCTTTCCGACCGCGATCTGCGGGCGCCCGACGAACTGCAGGCTGTTGCCGACGACGCTGTCGTTGGTGGCGTCGGCTTCGATGCGCTGACCGAGCTGCATGCCGAAGTCGGCGACGAGGGTCGCGACGAGCTGTTGGCGGGAGCTTTTGACGAACGCCCATCGCGCGCCGGTCTCGAGGTTCCAGCCGGTGTAGCGGCCTTGGACGCCAATGTGGGCGGAGACGCTGCGGAGGAACGCGTACTCGAAGTCGAGGTCAGCGGCGATGTAGCTTGGGAACCCGAACGTGATGCCGACCTGAGCGCGGGTGCGCGGGTTGACGTTGGGCATGCCGATCGGCTGCGCGAAGATCAGCTCCTGGCGCCCGGCGTCCTCGACGTCCTGCCGGGTGACGATCTTCTCTTCGTACTGACGGTTCTGCAGGTCCTCGATCTTGTCGCCGATCTCTTTGCCGTAGCCCGTCGCCGGGTACTTCTTGAGGTAGGCTTCCCACGCCAAGATCTGCTCGTCGGTGGGCAGACGCTCGATCCGCTCCTCGGCGGCGCGGAAGGTGCGCGCGCTGTCGGAACCGTCGGCGTCGATGCGGCCGTCCTCTTGCTCGTCGGGGTCGCCGCTGAACAGGTCGATGCCCGTCCGGCCGCTCGCGTCGGGGTCGACGTCGTCGGACTCGGCGGGATCGGGGCCCTCGTCGACCGGCGCAGGGCTGGGCTTGGCGTCGTCGTCCTCCTCGTCCTCTTCGTCCCAACCGAAGTCGTCCTCGGGGGGCGGTGCTGCGAGGGCCGCGAGCGGCGCGGTGATCGCACCGGTGAGGAACAGGAGCAGGGCGGCGCGTGCGGTCGGCATCGGATCCTCGGCGTGCGGGGGTGGGAGATGATAGACCGCCGACGGGGTTCGGGCAAGGATCGGCGGGGGTGCGCCCCGCGTCGCCCAACCGAGGGAGGAGAGATGGCGCGCGGCGAGGGGGCCGAGGTGCCCGAGGCGTGGCGCGTGGATGCGGAGCGCGTGCGTCGCCACCTCGTCGCGCTTCGAGGGGGAGCGCCGTTCCTCTCGCCCGAAGACGCGGAGCGTTTGCTCGGCTGGCTTGAGGCCGGATGTCCTGTGGCGACCGTGCTCGCCGCCTTGGAGGCCGCCGCCGAGACCCGTCGCCGGAAGCGGTCGCGGGCGCCGCTGAGCTTGCGGCACGTCAAGCTGACGCGTCCGGCTGGGGCGCCGCTGTTGGTGCGCGAGGTGCCAGGTGACGCCGGCCCGACCGCGCTGCGCGCGCGGCTCGCGG
>JBEIFN010000190.1:0-4887 GCA_040382435.1 Alphaproteobacteria bacterium | reverse complement strand
GGAAGACCTCGCGCGCGTCGTCGGCCGTCGTCCAAGCATGGTCGAGGATGCCCGAGGCGACGGGGACGGTGGGGGTGGCAAACGTCAGGTCGGCGCACAGCGCGGCCGCGTCGAGGCGGTCGAGGATCGGGCTGTGGAACGCGTGGCTGACCTCGAGCGGCTTGGCCTGAATTCCGGCGGCGTTCGCGCGTGCGACCACGGCCGCGACGGCTGCGCTCGCGCCGGAGACCACGACCTGGCGCGGATGGTTGACGTTCGCGATCACCGCGCCGGCGACGAGGAAGGCCTCGGCGCTGGCGCGATCGGTCATCACGGCCGCCATGGCGCCATGGTCGCCTTCGAGCGCGGCCATCGCGCGGCCTCGTCGGGCGACGAAGCGGATCGCGTCGCCGGCGGGCAGGACGTCGGCGCATGCTGCGGCGACGAACTCGCCGAGGCTGTGGCCGGTGACGGCGACGGGTGACAGGCCGACGGCGTCGAGGAGACGGGCGAGCGCGTACCCGGCGGCGAACATCGCCGGCTGCGTGTGCTCGGTGGCGGTCAGCTCGGCCCGGGCGACGTCGTCAGGGACGGGGTCGGGGCGACGGCTCGGATCCATCAGGTGCGACAGGGGCTGGGCGAGCTCACCGTCGAGGGCCGACTCCAGGGCGTCGAGCGTCTCGTCGACCACGGCGAAGCGTTCGCGGATGTCGCGGAGCATGCCCGGGCGCTGCGCGCCTTGTCCGGGAAACAGGTAGGCGATCTTCGGCGCGTCGCCAGCCTCGCCGGCGCGTGCTCCTGGCGGTAGCTCGGTGCCGTTGGCGAGGGCGTCGAGGGCGTCGAGGAGCGCGGCCCGGTCGCCGGCGACGATTGTCGCACGGTGGCGCAGCGGTCGGCGGTCGGCGAGCGTTCGGGCCACCGCCGCGACCGTCATCGACGCGTCGGCTCGGATCGCGGCCGCGATCGCGGCGGCGTGGCGTGCGCGTGCCTCCTCACTTCCGGCGGAGAGCGCGATCAGCTCCTGCTGGGCGTGGGGCGTGGGGCATTCGATCGCCGGCGGCGCCGCGAGTACGATGTGACCGTTGGTCCCGCCAAAGCCGAACGAGGAGACGCCGGTCAGCTTGCGGGCGTCCTCCCATGGCGTCGCGACGGTGGGGATGAAGAACGGCGTGTTCGGCAGATCGAGATCCGCCTTGGGCGACGCAAACCCAGCGAGCGGCGGCATCTCGCCGTGGTGGATGGAGAGGACAGCCTTGAGCACGCCTGCGATGCCGGCGGCCGACATGGTGTGGCCGACGTTGGCCTTCGCCGAGCCCAAACCCACGCGGCCCGCACCGCGGAAGTTCTCCATCAAGCTCTGAAATTCGATGACGTCGCCGACGGAGGTGCCGGTGCCGTGCGCCTCGATGTACGAGACGGCCTCGCGCGGCAGCGCGGCGTCGCGCCAAGCGGCCTCGATGACGGCTTGTTGGCCGGACTGGACCGGCGCCATGGGGCCTTCGCCGCGCCCGTCGTTGTTCAGCGCGACGCCTTCGATCGTCGCATAGATGCGGTCGCCGTCACGCAGCGCGTCGTCGAGACGCTTGAGCAGCACGAGGCCGACGCCGTCACCCTGCACGAAGCCGTCGGCGCGCTCGTCGAACGGTAGGCAGCGTCCTTGGTCGGACATCGCCCCGATGCGGCTAAACGCGATGTAGTGCTCTGGCGTCAGCTGGATGTAGGCACCGCCCGCGAGCGCGGCGTCGATCGTACCGGCGCGCAGTTGCAGCACGGCGTCGTGCAGGGCGATGTGCGCCGAGGCGCACGCGGCGTCGGTCGTGTAGGCCGGGCCGTGCAGATCGAGCTCTTGCGCGACGATCGCCGCCGACATGTTCCCGAGGCTGCCCGGGGCGGTGAACGGACGCGGCGGGACGATCCGTTCGACGGCGTCGGCGAGCGCGCCGAGGTCGTCGGGCGTGCGGCCCGTGTGGCCCGACGCCATGAGCATCGCGGCGATCCGCGTCGACTGCAGCACGCGGTACTCGTGCGCGGTGATGCCGACGAAGACGCCGGTGTTGCGCGGGAGGTCGGCCGGTCGGTATCCGGCGTCCTCTGCGGCTTCGATCGCGCACACGAGCGCGAGTCGCTGCTGCGGGTCCATGACCTCGACCCGGCGCGGCGGGATGCCGAGCGCCAGCGCGGGGAAGGCTTGGATGTCGTCGACAAACGCGCCGTGCGGGGCGGTCGTGCGATCCATGTCGCGCGACGACGCAGAGCGGAACATCGCTTCGGGCCACCGGTCGGCGGGGACGGGCGTGAACGTGTCCTTGCCTTCGCGGAGCAGGTTCCAGAACGCGGTGGCGTCGCGCGCCCCAGCGAAGCGGCACGAGAGGCCGACAATGGCGATCGGGCTGGTCATGTCGACCTCGACGACGGCTCAGCGGCCGCCGAACAGCGTGTTCTTGGCGCGGGTCCACAGCGATGCGGCGACGTGGCGGGCGACCGTCACCGTGTCGCCCGACGCGCCCATGGTGCGCGTGCCCTCGTTGCCGAGCTCGCCGGCGAGGTACTGACTGCGCGTCTTGCGGCGTTGGAGCTTGCCGGAGCTGGTCTTGGGCAGCGAGCCGGGCGAGAGGCAAACGACGTCGGCGGGCGGGACGCCGACCTCTTGGCGGACGCGACGGGCGACCTCGGCGCGGATGCGTTCCTGCTCCGCAGGCTCCGAGGCGCGCGTCTCGACGACCACCACGATCTCCTCGGACTCCTTGCCAGGGCGGGCGAACGCGACCACGTTGCCCTGACGGACGCCGTCGACATCGGCGGCGACCCACTCGATGGCCTGCGGGTGCACGTTGCGGCCGTTGAGGATCAGCAAGTCCTTGCAGCGGCCGGTCACGAAGATCTCGCCCTCGAGCAGGTAGCCGAGGTCGCCGGTGTGCAACCACCCTTGCGCGTCGAAGCAGGCCGCAGTGGCCTCGTCGTTCTCGAAGTAGCCGGCGGTGACGCTCGGGCCGCGGAGCCACAGCTCGCCCTCGACGCCCTCCGGCATCCGCTCGCCGCGCTCGTTGAACGCCGCCACCTCGTGACCGGCGAACGTCGGCCCGCAGCTGACGTGCTCGAACGAAGGCTTGCCCGCGATCGCGTCACGCACGCGACCATCGGCTTGGAAGCCCTCGGCGTCGACGAGGCGGGTGCGGAACGGCGCCTGCAACGGCTTGAACGAGATCGCGAGCGTGGCCTCGGCCATGCCGTAGGCGGGGAGGAAGGACGCCGGGTTCATCTTGCTGTGGGCGCTGAACTTCTCGGTGAACGCGCGCGCCGTCTCGGCTTGGATCGGCTCCGCGCCGCAGCCGAACGCCTCCATGCACGACAGGTCCCAGCCCGCCATGTCCTCGGCGGACGCCTTGCGGGTGATCAGGGCGTAGGCGAAGTTTGGGGCGAACGTCACGGTTCCGCGGTGGCGGTGGATGGCGTCGAACCAGACCGTCGGCTTCTTGATGAAGCGCATCGTCGGGAGGAACACCGACGACATGCCGTTGACGAGGGTCGCGATGACGAACCCGATCAGCCCCATGTCGTGGTAGAGCGGCAGCCAAGCGACGGCCATGCCCTTGCCGTGGCCCTTTTGCAGGCCTTCGACGATGATCGCGTGGCTGTTCGCCATCAGGCTCGCGTGGGGGACGATGACGCCCTTGGGGTCGGACGTGGACCCCGATGTGTACTGGAGGAACGCCACATCGGTCGGCGCGATCTCGGGGTAGACCGGCGTGCCGGTGGCGTCCTTGAGGGTCTCGACGGTGACCAGACGCTCGAGGGTCGCGACCTTGTCGACGAGGGCCCAGAGGACGTTCTGCAGGCGTTCGGAGGCGAACAACACGCGGCAGCGGCTGAGCTCGAGGACGCGCGCGGTGCGCTCTGCGTACGCGTCGAGCGCGCCGAACGACAGCGGCGGGTACAGCGGGACCGGGATCACGCCGATGCGCAGCGCGCCGAGGAAGGTGAGGACGAAGTCCTCGGGCTCGATGACGACGAGGCCGATGCGGTCACCCTTGCGTAGACCGAGCTTCTGCAGGGCGGCGGCGCGCGCGCCGGTGAGCTGTTCGACCTCGGTGTAGCTGTAGCGGGTCTCGATGCCCTTCATGTCCTGGAAGACGTAGCCGCTCTCGGGGAACATCGCGCCGACGTTGGCGACGGCCTCAGCGACGGTGGAGAACAAGGACATGGAGACCTCCGTTGGGTCGCCGACGCGCGGCGGACTTGGGCTTCGGTGGAGGGCGGGCGTATGGCGAAGGCGAGGTCGGTGCAAGCATTGCCTCGGCGTTGACGCACGTTTGTCGCCGCTTTCATTGTGACCCGTCGGTCGGAGTTTCGCGGCGGGTGGGGTTGCACGCCGCTCGTGGGCGGTGTTGCAGAGTTGCAGCGCTGGCACGCGAGGCTACCCAGCGCTCGGGCGCAGGCGTGCGCCGGTTTGCACAGGGGGCGACATGCGGCGACGAAGCGCGATCGTGTGGGGGCTGATGGCGGCTTGTGATGGCGCGCCGAGCGTCGCCGAAGAGCTCGGGGTGACGACCTACCTCGGCGAGACGCGGGCCGTGGCGTCGGAGACCGTCGAGGGCGTCACCACCACGACCTTCGACGAGGCGTCCGGGCCGGTCTGCATGCGGGGCGAGCCGTTCCGGATGGCGACCCGCGAGGGTGCCTCCGACGATCTGCTCGTCTTCCTTCAAGGAGGCGGGGCGTGTTGGTCGGCGTTCTGTTTCGCCGTCACCCAGGCGCCCGCGGGGATGCCCGGCGTCGACATCCTGCGGACGGATCTGCCCGAAAACCCTGTCGCTGACTGGGACGTCGCGTATCTGCCGTACTGCGACGGGTCGTTGTTCGCGGGGGATGCCGAGGTGGACGAGGACGGCGATGGGGCGACGGATCGCT
>JBEIFN010000189.1:0-4890 GCA_040382435.1 Alphaproteobacteria bacterium | reverse complement strand
GGTTGCTCGCAGAGCGCGGCGTCGTGTTGCCCGAGGGGACGCCTGCCGCGGCAACCGAAGCCCCTCCTGCATCCGGCAGCAACGCCTTCTCCTGGCCTTCGGTCAGCGGAGCGGTGCTGCAGCGAACGCGCGCCGGACGCGGCGGCAAGACGGTCACCATCGTCCGCGGCATCGACGACGCGCACCTTACCGACGCCGCGCGCGCCCTCAAGAAGGCGCTCGGTGTCGGCGCGACCGTCGAGGAGGGCGGCGTCGTCGTGCAGGGCGACCAAGTGGACCGGTTGCGCGCCTGGTTGAGCAAGGCGGGCGTGCGGCGTGTCGTCGGCGAATAAGGACGTTTGTTGACGCGTCGAGGCGAGGGTGCACCATCCGAATCCAGTGCCCCCGCGCGGTTTTGCGCGGACGGCGGACGTTGACGGTTGCGATCCGACGTGAACGCGTCTAGGATGAAAGCGCAGAGGTTTGCATGATCCGTCCGTCCACCGTTCTTGCGCTCGCGTTCCTCGTGGCCTGCGGCAACCTCGCCGGATTTACGGACGTCGGCACGGACAAGGCCGTCGATGTTCCCGACGAGAACCCGGATGGTTCTACCACCGGCGACACCACCTCCGGCTCGGGCGGAGGCGCCACCGAGGACACCGACGTGTGGGACACGGGTGGCTCGGGGTCGGGGAGCGGGTCCGGTTCGGGCTCTGGCAGCGGGTCGGGCTCGGGCTCTGGCGGCGGTTCGGGTTCTGGCTCGGGGTCTGGAAGCGGCTCTGGTTCGGGTTCCGGGTCGGGCTCCGGCAGCGGTTCCGGGTCGGGCGGCGGCTCACAGCCCCAGGATACGTCGGTGTTCGGCGGCGGCGGGTTGCCGCAGGACACGGGCTTCGGCGGCGGCGGCGGCGGCCTCCCGATCGACACGTCGATCTTCGGCGGCGGCGGCGGCGGCGGTGGCTTGCCGGTCGATACCTCGGTGTTCGGCGGCGGTGGCGGTGGCGGCGGCGGTGGGTCGCTCCCGGGAGACACCGGTCTGTTCGGCGGTGGTGGTGGCGGCGGTGGCGGTGGAACCCCGGCTCCTCCAGCGGACACTGGGACGTTCGGTGGCGGCGGCGGCGGCTTCCCGCTCGACACCAGCCCCTGATCCTTCGTCTAAGCGGCTTGAGCCGATGCGACGGACGTGATGTGCGCACGGGCGCGCGCGTCGCGGTGCGTTCAGGCTCGGTGTGCGGCGACGAACGTCGCGATGTCCCGAGCGGCCGTGACCAGCGGTTCGTAGGCCGCTGATTTGGGGATGTCGCGGACGGCCTGTTCCCAGAGGCCGGGGAACATCGGGTTGCGTAGCGCGCGTCCGAAGGGGGCAAAGACCTTGTCCATGACCTGCGGACGGTCGGCGGCGAGCGCGGACAGGGCTTCCTTGAACGGCGCCTTCTGGGCGTCGGGCAGGGGGCTTCGGTCGATGGATCCGAGCATCGACGCCAGCAGCTCGTCGCGGGTCGCGGCCATGGTCACCTCGGAGCCTTCATCGTCCGCTCCGATGGTCTCGTCAAGGCGTGGGGATCACAGCGAGGCGCGCGCGGCCCGGCGCAGCCCATCCTCGGCGACGAAGTTCTCGGGCGAGAGCACCAGGACCTCTTGCCAAGCCTTGAGGGCGGCCTTCCATTGGCCCTGCGCCTCTTGCGCGCGGGCGACGGCGATCCACGCCGTGACGTTGGCGCGATCGAGGCGGATCGCGGCTTGGGCCGCGGCGAGTCCGTCGGTGGCGTTGCCCTGGGCGACCAACGCGGTGCCGAGGTTGGCCCACGAGGAGCCGTTGCACGCGTCGAGCAGCACCGCAGTGCGCCACAGGCCCATCGCGGAGGTCGCCTCGCCACGGACGTTGAGCTCGTCGGCGCGCTCGCCGGTGGTGACGCTCGCCTGCCGGGTGGCCGCATCCATCGTGCAGGCCCGATCGACGCTCGGCAGCGCGGCCGGGCTCAGCGCGGGGTTCGCGACCAAGTAGGCGGCGTCCGCGGCGAACGCAGGGGCGGCGAGGGTGGAGGCCAGGGCGAGGAGGATGCGCATGAGAACTCCGGTCGCTGGGTTCATCGGATCTGCCACCGGCGGCTTGAGGACTTTTTTGCACCGCGTGCGAAAGCGCGCGGCAAGGGCTAGCGGACGAGGGGAGGCGGCGTGCGTCGGACGGTGGCGATCGGCGGGTTCATGGCGACCGGCAAGTCCACGGTCGGCGCGTTGCTCGCGCGGCGGCTGGCGTTGCCGTTCGTCGACCTCGACGCCGTGCTCGTGGCGTCGCATGGGCCGATCGCCGAGCAGTTCGCGCGCGACGGCGAGGCGGCGTTCCGCATGGCAGAGTCCGCGGCCCTCGCGACGGTGCTCGCGGGCGGGCCCTGTGTGTTGGCGACGGGAGGGGGCGCTTGGTGCTCCCCCGCCAACCAACGTTTGCTGGCCTCTTGTTGGCGCATCGTACTGACGGCGCCGCTCGTCGTTCTTCAGGCGCGCGTCGGCGCGGCGACGGAACGTCCGCTGTGGGATGACGCCGTCGCCGCGCGCTGGAGCGAGCGTCAGGCTGCGTACGCGGACGCGGACGCGGTGTTCGAGACGTCGGGTTGGACCCCGCAGGCCGTCGCGGACGCGATCGCCGACCGGGTCACCCGATGGGAGGCCGCATGACGGCGGACCTGCGCGCGATCCGGGTCGCGACTGAGGCGGCGGGCGACCGAGGCGGCTACGACGTCGTGGTCGCGCCGTCGTCGCAAGGGCTGGGCACGGCGGCACGGGCGGCGCTCGGCAGGGTGGCCCGTCTGCTGCTCGTGACCGACGCCCACGTGGCGCCGCTGCATGCCGAGCGCGTCGCCGCCAACCTCCGCGACGCCGGGTTCGAGGTCGTGCTGTGCGTCATCCCGGCGGGCGAGGCGCACAAGACGTTGGCGACGTGGTCGTCGGTCCTCGACGCTGCGATCGCCGCCGAGATCGACCGTGGTCAGGCGTTGGTCGCGCTCGGTGGCGGCGTCGTCGGCGATCTGACAGGCTTCGCAGCAGCCACACTCGCGCGCGGGGTGCCCTTCGTGCAGGTGCCCACGACGCTGCTCGCGGCGGTGGATGCGTCGGTCGGCGGGAAGACGGCCGTCGACCATCCAGCGGGCAAGAACCTGATCGGTGCGTTCCACCCCCCGGCGCTCGTCTGGACGGCGCTCGACACCCTCAGCACGCTGCCCCCTGCCGTGCGGCGGGACGGATGGGCCGAGGTCGTCAAGCATGCTGCGTTGGACGGCTGCCTCGGCGTCGTCGCCGCCTGGGCAGCGGACGACGCGGGGCTCGAGGCCGCCATTTGTCACTCCGTGGCGTACAAGGCGGGGATCGTGGCACGCGACGAGCGGGAGCACGGGGTCCGGGCGTGGCTGAATCTCGGGCACACCGTCGCGCACGGCATCGAGACGGCGGCGGGGCATGGCGCTTGGTCGCACGGCGCGGCGGTGGCGGTCGGGATGGTGGCCGAGGCGCGCTTTGCGGCACGCCAAGGGTGGGCCTCCGAGGGTGTTGCGGAGGCGCTGAAGGCCACGCTGGGCGACCTAGGGCTCCCGACCGAGCTGCCCGGGGCGTTGCGTGCGGGCGCGCTCGCCGCGATGGTGCACGATAAGAAGCGCGCGGGGGCGTCGCTGCGCCTGCCTTTCCTCGCGGAGTTGGGGCGGCCGAACGTCGGCGATCTGCCGCTTGGCACCCTCGCTGCGCTGTGGCCGGAGGACCCATGAACGAGATCCTGGTGCTGCAAGGACCGAACCTCAACCTCCTGGGGACGCGGGAGCCCGAACGCTATGGCGCCACCTCGCTCGCCGCGGTGCAGGCGGGCTTGGACATCGTCGCCGCTGAGTTGGGGGTGACGCTCCGTCACGTGCAGTCCAACCACGAGGGCGCGCTCGTCGACGCCGTGCAGGCTGCCGCCGGCTGCGCCGGGGCCGTCGTGAACGCCGGTGCGTACACGCACACCTCGGTCGCGCTTCGTGACGCGCTGCTCGGGATCGGCCTGCCGTTCGTCGAGGTCCACGTCACCAACGTGCATGCGCGGGAGCCGTTCCGTCATCGTTCGCTGCTCGCGGACGTCGCGATCGGCGGCGTCTTCGGACTGGGCACGGCCGGTTACGCGCTCGCGCTGCGGGGCCTGGTCTCTGCGCTGCGGGCGCGAGGCGTGCAGATCGGTTAATAGGCCCCGACGGAGGGCCGGCATGGATCTCGACGCGCTCGACGCGCTCATCACGCTGCTCAAAGCGCACGGCGTGACGTCGTTCAAGCACAAGACGGCGGAGCGGACGATCTCGCTCGGCTTCGGCGGCCCGTTCGTCGCCGGACCTGCGCCCGTTGCCTTCGCGGCGCCCGCCGCCGTCGCTGGAACCGCGGGTGCGGCGGCGGTCGCTGACGACGCCAGCCTCGCCACGGTCGCCTCTCCGATGGTCGGCACGTTCTACGTCGCCAGCAGCCCGGGTGCGCCTGCGTTCGTCGAAGTCGGCGCCCGTGTCGCCGCCGGGGCCACGCTGTGCATCGTCGAGGCGATGAAGCTGATGAACCCCATCGAGTCCGACGTGAGCGGCACGGTGGTGGCGCGACTGGTCGAGAACGGTCAGGCGGTCGAGTTCGGCCAGCCCTTGTTCAAGATTCGCAAGGACTGAGGCATGTTCCGGAAGATCCTCATCGCGAACCGGGGCGAGATCGCGCTGCGGGTCATCCGCACCTGCCGCGAGCTCGGCATTCGCACGGTCGCTGTCTACTCCGAGGCCGATCGCAACGCGCTCCACGTGCGGTTCGCCGACGAGGCCGTGTGCATCGGTCCGGCTCCGGCGCGTCAGAGCTACCTGCATCAGCCCGCCGTGCTGGCGGCCGCCGAGATCACCGGGGCCGACGCCGTCCACCCGGGCTACG
>JBEIFN010000188.1:0-4892 GCA_040382435.1 Alphaproteobacteria bacterium | reverse complement strand
TCGTCACCGAGCGGGTTGGTCGGCGTGATCTGCACGTCACCGAGCACGGGGAGCGCGTTACCGACGCTGACCGGATCGGAGGTCACCGACGCGCCATCCACCAGCCCGTCGTTCGGAGTGGCCACGGCGACCACCGCTTGCCCTTGCGCGAGCAGGCCGCCGGGGAACACGGTGCCGGTGCGGCCGCTGTCGACGCCATCAACCCACCAACGCACCGTCACGGCGACCGGATCGGAGTCCGCGTCCGACGCGAGGCCGAGCACCGCCGTGAGGTCGTCTTGCGTACCGGGGACGGTGGGGCTGATCGCCACCGAGACGAGCGACGGCGGCGCGTTGCCGACGAGGACCGCGCCCGACGTCACAGGCGAAGCGGACGCGGTGCCGTCGCTCGCCGTGCCGATGCACCGCAGCACATCGCCCCGCGCGAAGGTCGGCGCGAACAAGGTGGGACCTGTCCCAACGACCACGCCGTTGACCACCCAGCTGTACGTCCACGTCACAGCGTCGCCGTCGAGGTCGGTACTCCCAGAGCCCGTGCACGTCGCGCCACTCCGCACCGTCAGGTCGGCGGGGGTGAGCACAACCGTACCGCCCGTTGGGGCGGTGTTGCGCACGACGACCTGCACCGGCGTGCATCCCGCCCCGTACGCGAACCCATCGAACGGGCGCGCCTCGACTGTCAGGGCATCGCCGCGACCGAACAGCGAGGAGGCGAGGGTGCCGCTCGACCCCGACTGCACGATCGCGCCGTTGACCGAAAACACGTATTGGAAGGTGACCTGCTGACCATCGACGTCGGTGCCGAAGGCAAACGCCGTCAGGTCGTCGGCCGTCGCCGGGGTGGCCGGGCTGATCTGCAGCGTGGTGCACGTCGGCGGCGTGTTGTTCACGGCCGCGAGCGGCGAGCGGGTGGCGACACCGACATTCACCCCGTCGGTGGGGGTCACCTCGGCGAAAAGCGTATCGCCGGCTCGGAACGCCGTGGGCGGCAGCGACGCACCCAGCCCCGCGAGCGCGTTGTTGACATACCAACGGTACGTCAACGTCACCACGTCGCCGTCAGCGTCCACGACGTCGTTCGCCGTCGCCACGATCGTCTCGCCCTCCTCGGGCGCCAGCTCGCTCAGCGAGACGCTGCCCACGACGGGCGCGGTGTTGCCGATCACGACCGGCGTCGAGGTCGACGACGTCCCCTCGTCAAAGCCGTCGAACGCCGTCGCCGTGCAGGTGACGGTGTCGCCGCGCACGAAACCGGACGCCAGCGTGGCGGACGTCTCACCAGAGAGCGGCACGCCCTCGATGGCCCAAGCGTAGCGGTAGCCTTCGACATCGCCATCGATGTCGGCAAAGCCGGCGCCGACGCAGGTGAGCGGGGTGACCGCGGTCGCGACCGAGGGCTGCAGCGTCGCCGAGAGCAAATCCGGTGGCGTGTTCGCGACGGTCACGGTGTTGCTCGGGACCATTTCGCTGAGCACGGTGCCGTCGCTGACGCGCACCTCCGCCACGACCTCCTGTCCGCGGTCGAAGAACGACCCCGGCAAGGTGGTTCCCGTCTGGCCGACGAGCTCGGTGCCATCGACTCGCCACACGATGCGGTTGGTCATCGCGTCGCCGTCGGCATCCTCTCGACCCACCAGCAACTGGAGCGTGCCGTTGGTGCGGACGTCGGTGGGCGAGAGCGCCGCCGAGAGCACACGGGGCGCCGCGTTGGCGATCACCACCGAGGCCGTGGCGGTCGCGCCGTCGTCGTCGCCGTCACTCGGCGTGACCGTGACCATCCACGTCTGTCCGCGGATCATCAGGCCCGCAGGCACCTCTCCCGTCGTCACCGCGACCGGCGCGCCATCGGCCGTCCACCGCCAGCGCAGCGTGACCTCGTCGCCATCGGCGTCCAAGGGCGTCGCGACCGCGTTGAGGCCGTCGAGCGTGGTCGGCGCGGGGTTGTCGATGGCGACCGCGACCGAGGGAGCGCTGTTGACCACGGTGACGGCGGCACGACCGGGAGGACCCTCGACGCCGTCGGCCGAGGCATACACCGAGGCCTCCCAGCGTTCGCCCTTAGAGGTGCGATCCGCGGTGACCGTGTCCGACACCAGATCGGGCACCTCGACGCCATCGACCGACCAAGACCAGCGGTACGTCCATGTGGGATCGGCGCCGACGATCTCGGCGACCAAGTCGACGTCGGTGTTCGGCGCGGCCGTTCCGATCCGAACCGTGGGCGCTGGCGGTGCGTCGACCGGTTCGTCGGGTGTGTCAGACGTATCCGACGAGTCGGTGCCCGAGTCGCCCGACTTGCTCGGGACCCCGTCGTAGCAACCACTCCACAGCGCCAGCGCGCCCACCCACCACGAAGCCGCAAACCGCATCAAATCACCACGCTTGGACCCATCTTCGCACAAGAGAGCGACCGCCGCACCCTCAGCCAGCCGTCGGGGAAGAAAGCACGCCGAACGCGAAGGCGAGGCCGAGCTGCAACAGCGCGCTCGCCCCGACCCCGAGCACCGCCTCGCGGTCGCCGCGACGCGCCGCCACCAGCGCGACGCCGGCATGCAGTAGCGGTGCCCCCACGACCCACCCCCACGTGGCGAGGTAGGCCAACCGCGCCTCGTGCAGGAAGCGAAACACATCAGGCGTGGCGGCTTGGCCGGCGGACTCGGCCTGCGCGTAGGCGTACGCACCCGCCACGTACAGCGCAGACAGCACCACCAAACTCATCGCCACCCACCAGCGCCGCGCCATGCCACCCTCGCACAGCCACCTTGCGCCCTGGGCGCGAGAGCGGCAAGCAGCCCGCGAGGAAGCCATGACGCCGACCTACCACATCGCGCCCGCCGACCCGCACGCCCACCGCTGGCACGTCACGCTCGATCTCGCCGATGCACACGACGAGGTCACCTTGCGACTGCCAGCTTGGATCCCCGGCAGTTACATGATCCGGGAGTTCGCCCGCCACGTCCGGAACGTGAGGGCGACGCGGTCGGGATGCCCCGTCGTCGTGGCCAAATGCGACAAGGACACCTGGAAGATCTCCGGTGGGTCCGGCCCGCTGCGCGTCACCTTCGAGGTCTACGCCTTCGATCGGTCCGTCCGAACCACGTTCCTCGACGCCGAGCAGGGCTTCTTCAACGCGTCCAGCGTCTTCCCCGAAGTCGTGGGTCACACCGGCGCCTACCGCGTGCAGGTCTCGCTCGGCGCGCATCCTGCCACCGCGGCGTGGCGCGTCTATACAACGCTGCCGCGCGAAGCCGGGGACGAGGACGGACCCGGGATCTTCGTCAGCGAGAGCTACGACGCCCTGCTCGACCACCCCTTCCAGCTCGGCACGCCGCGCGTGTGGCGCACCGTCGTCCGGGGCATCCCGCACACCTTCGTGCTGACGGGACCGGGAGACCTCGACGCCGACCGCTTGATGGCGGATGTGGGCGCGATCTGCGAAGTCCACCTCGACCGCTTCGGCGCACCGGCCCCGTTCGACCGCTATCTGTTCCTGTTGACCGTCGGACCGGACGGCTACGGCGGGCTGGAGCACCGCGACAGCACCGCGCTGATCGCGACGTCCGACAGCCTGCCGCCCGCAGGGGGCGCACCCAACTCCGAGTCCTACATCCGCCTGATGGGCTTGATCAGCCACGAGTACTTCCACGCCTGGAACGTCAAGCGCATGAAGCCCGCTGCGTTCGTCCCCTATGACCTCACCCGCGAGGCGTACACGCGGATGCTTTGGGCTTACGAGGGCATCACGTCCTACTACGACGACCTCGCGCTGCTTCAGGCCGAGCGCATCGACGAGGCGGCTTGGCTGGGCCTTGTCGGAGAGACGGCGACGGCCGTCGAGCGTAACCGCGGACGCCTCCACGAGACGCTGGAGGAGGCGAGTTTTGATGCTTGGACGAAGTATTACCGCGCCGACGAGGACTTCTCGAACAGCCACGTCAGCTACTACCAACAGGGAGCACTCGCAGCGCTCGCCCTGGATCTCGCGTTTCTGCGTCTCAGCGACGGCCGCGCTGGTCTCGGCGCGATGATGGCCGCGCAGTGGACCGAGTATGGTGACGGCCGCGGTGTCGCCGAGGGCGCGCTGGAATCACTCGCCGAACGCGTGGTCGGCGCCCCCGTGAAGGACTGGTTCGACCTCGCCTTGCGAAGCACCGAACCGCTCCCGCTCGATGACCTTCTCGGTGATGTCGGCCTCCGCGTCGGCCGTCGCGCCCGCGCGAGCGACGACGATCGCGGCGGCTCCGCGCGCGCAAACGCCACCCCGTCCCCCGATGTGGGGATCCGGCTCAACCGGAGCGGCGCCGTCGAGTTCGTCGAAGAGGGCGGTCCCGCCTGGGCAGCCGGGATGTCGGTCGGCGACCGCATCGTCGCGGTCAACGGCCGCGAGTTCGACGGTCCCTCGGCGTGGGCGAGCCTCGACGTGCAGGCGCCCGCGCGCGTTCATCTGTTCCGCCGCAAGCGGCTGGTGGAGGTATCGATCACACCGCGGCCGGCCCCGCGGACCACGGTGTGGATCGAGGTCGACCCCACAGCACCCGACGCCGCGCACGCCCGACGTGCAGCGTGGTTGGCGCGGCCGCTTCCCCCGCGCGGCTAGCGACCCCAGCGCGACGGTTGGAGCGCCTCATCGCCCTCCACGCCGACCTCGAGGCCGAAGTTCACGAAGAGCCGAGGAAATACCTGGGGGATCGCGCCATTGAGGCGCAGATGCAGCGCGGCGTCGCGGCCGATGTCGAGCAGATCAACGTCTTCGGACCACAGTTCGGCGCGCGTCCCTGACGCCAACGCGTAGCTCGCGGCGAGCGTCCGTTCGTCGAGTCCGAGCGTCGCGGTCAACTCGATCTGGCTGAGAAAATCGAGCGGCGCGCCGTCCGCGGACTCCACCGAGACGT
>JBEIFN010000187.1:0-4928 GCA_040382435.1 Alphaproteobacteria bacterium | reverse complement strand
GTCACCTGGAGCGCCACCGACTCGGTGGGCAACGCCGTGACCGTCTCGCGCGACATCGTCGTCGGCGACTACCAGCTGCTCGACGCGCGGATCTCGCTCAACGGCGTGCTCAATGCCGCGGCGACGCGGTCGATCCGCGTGACGATCGGCGGCTCCTCCGCCGTGCATTCCGTGACGGTCCCCTCGGGCATCGGTGGCGTGGGCACGATCTCGGGCATCCAGGTGCCCGTGGCGGCCGCGTACCCGTGCCTGTCGGCGAAGGACGCCGCGCACTCGCTCACTCGCACGGCGGCGGCATCGGTTGTGGGTGCGCGCTATTCGGCGACCTTCGCGCTCGTGCAGGGCGACTCCAACAACGACGACATGATCGAGATCGTGGACTACGCGACCTGGGTGATCGACTTTGGCGGCCCGAGGGCGGCAGACGCGCGGTCGAACTTCGACGCGAACGCGGCCGTGAACATCGCGGACTTCACATTCATCAGCACTGGGTTCTTCACCGTCGGCGAGTCGTGCACGCCCGGGGCGCAGGCGCCGAGCCCGCGCGACCGAATCACGGTGAAGGAACTGCGCCGCACGGGTCGCGGAGACCTCGCGGCGGCCGACCTCAACCACGACGGCTGGGTCGACATGCGCGACATCCAGCTCTTCATGCAGGGCGGTGGCGGTGCGGCCGCGCGGCCGGCGCAGCCATCAGAGATCGCAGGCTGGTAAGCGTCTGCGCGCGATTGGATGGCGATCGGCAGATGGTTCGGGCCACGAACGGAACGACCCGAGCGGAGTTCAAGCAATGACCACGCCCTCGATTCTCCCTTCCTTGCAGCCGCGGGCATTGCACGCGCCATCGGTGTTCCACGCGGTAGGACGACTCCTCGCTCGGACTCGTCGACCAAGGGGAGCGATCGCCGCAGCCTTGGTGGCGCTCCTATGTGCGCTGACGGGGGGGGCGGGCGACGCCTTCGGCCAGGGTACGGCGCCAGGCCAGGTCGACATTGGGTTCGACCCCGGTACTGGCGCGACGGACACGGTCCTTGCCGTTGCAGTTCAACCCGACGGCAAGATTCTCGTGGCTGGTCTGTTCGAAGCCGTCCACGGCATGCCCCGAAACCGGATTGCGCGCCTCAATGCCGACGGCAGCGTCGACAACGCCTTCGACCCCGGGACCGGTGTAGACGGTTCGGTGTCCTCTCTCGCGCTCCAGCCCGACGGCAAGGTGCTCGTGGGCGGGTGGTTCACGAGCATCAACGGCGTGCCACGGAACAACATCGCGCGACTCAACGCCGACGGGAGTGTTGACTTGAGCTTTGATCCCGGGGCGGGGCCGATCAGCGATGTGCTCTGCCTTGCGCTGCAGCCCGACGGCAAGGTGGTTGTGGGCGGACGCTTCTGGACGGTCGATGGCGAACTGAGGAGCCAGATCGCGCGCCTCAACGCCGACGGCAGTCTTGACGCGAGCTTCGATCCCGTCACGGTGGCCGACGGCAACTTCGATGGCACTGTGCACGCGCTTGCGCTTCAGCCCGACGGCAGGGTGCTTGTCGCGGGCGAGTTCTCGAGTCTCGACGGGGCGCCGCGCAACGGTATTGCGCGTCTCAACGCCGACGGCAGCGTCGATCCTGGCTTCAATCCGCCGTTGGAGGCGGACGGATTGGGCTTCTGCCTCGCGATTCAGCCCGATGGGAAGGTGTTCGTGGGCGGGTCGTTCGGCGCGGTGAACGGCGTGCCGCGGAACAACCTCGCGCGCCTCAACGCCGACGGGAGCCTTGACGCGGGCTTCGACCCCGGGGCGGCGCTGAACTCCCGCGTGTATTGCGTTGCGCTGCAGACGGACGGCAAGGTCGTCATGGGCGGTGACCTCGTGACCGACGCTGGCACGGCACTCGGCGTCATCGTGCGATTCATGCCAGACGGCAGCATCGACTCTGGATTCGATCCGGGGACCGGTGCACAGGGACCGGTCCACTCTCTCGCGCTCCAACCCGACGGCAAGGTGCTCGTGGGCGGGTGGTTCACGAGCATCAACGGCGTGTCGCGGCGCAACATCGCGCGGCTGGGTTCGACCGGAGCCGTCGACTCGGGATTCGGTCCCGGGACTCAGTCTCTGGGAGCCGTACTCGCGCTTGGAGTCCAATCCGACGGGAAGGTGCTGGTGGGCGGGAGGGCACTCAATGGCGTGCGACGGTTCATCGTGGCCCGCGTGAGTCCCGACGGCAGTCTCGACGAGAGCTTTCAGCCGTGGTCGGACGGACAGGGAGGATTTCCGGTCGTCGGAGCCATCGCGCTGCAGCCCGACGGCAAAGCGCTGGTTGGTGGCGCCCTTGGGAACATCAATGGCGGCGTCGCGCGCTTTCTCGCGCGCCTGAAACCCGACGCGAGCCTCGACGAGAGCCATTTCAACACGGGGAGTGGTCCGAACAATCCTGTCTCGGCGCTCGGCCTCCAGCCTGACGGCAAGGTGTTGGTGGGCGGGCTCTTCACCAGCATCGACGGCGTGTCGCGGAACCGCATCGCACGGCTCAATTCCGACGGGAGCGTTGACCTCGGCTTCGACCCCGGGACGGGTGCAGACAGTCAGTTGAGTTTCCTCGCGCTGCAACCCGACGGGAAGGTGCTGGTGTGCGGTTACTTCACGACGATCAACGGTGTGAGTCGGAACCGTATCGCACGGATGAACCCCGACGGCAGTCTTGATGCGAGCTTTGATCCGGGCACCGGCGCGAACGCTGCGGTGCACTCGCTTGCGCTGCAGCCCAACGGCAAGATACTGGTGGGTGGGTCCTTCACCAGCATGGACGGAGTGCCGAGGAACAGGATCGCGAGGTTGAACTCCGATGGCAGCCTCGACACGGGCTTCGACCCCGGCACCGGGGCGAACGCCGGTGTGAACTCAGTGGTTCGACAGCCCGACGGCAAGATCCTGTTGGTCGGGGACTTCACGAGCGTCAACGGAATCTCGAGGAACAGGATCGCGCGGCTCGATGCCGACGGCACGGTCGATTCCTCGTTCGAGGTTGGAACGGGGGCGAGCAGCTCGGTCTGGACCTGCGCCCTCCAGCCCGACGGAAAGGTGCTGGTGGGCGGGCAGTTCAATTCTGTGAACGGCCTGGTGCGGCAGAACATCGCGCGCCTCAGCAACGGCGCCATCGACACCGACGGCGACGGCACGCCCGACACCATGGATGCGTGCCCCAGCAATGCCGCGCTGACCGCCGCCGTGACCTACTACCTCGACTTCGACGGCGATGGTTTCGGAAGCCCCCTTGGTGCGCAGCACGTGTGCTCGACCACGCCGCCATCGGGGTACGCCGCGACTGGCGGCGACTGCAACGACTCCAGCGCCGCGGTCAATCCGAGCGCCTCCGAGACCTGCGACGGAGCCAATGCCGACGAGAACTGCAACGGCGTAGCCGACGACGCCGATCCGGGCGCGGGCGATGCAGGCAAGTCGAACTGTTTCGTCGACCTCGACGGCGACGGCTACGGGTCCGGGAGCGCCCAGCGCTTCTGCGACCGTCCTGCAGGCTACGCCCCGAACGGATCGGACAACTGTCCGCTCAACCCAGACATGCTGGATCCGGTCGCCTACTACTTCGATGGTGACCACGACGGCTACGGCAATCCGGCCGCACAGTTCATCGCCTGCGCGATCACTCCGCCGCTCGGCTATGTCGCCCAGTCAGGCGACTGCGACGACGCCGACATCTCGGCCTACCCCGGTGCCGTGGAGAACTGCGCGAACCTCGGCTTGGACAACGACTGCGACGGCGTGAACACCGCAGCGGAGGCCACCGACAGCGTCGCCTACTTCGTCGACGCCGACGGGGACGGCTTCGGCACCGGCAGCGCGACGATGTCGTGCACGGCGATCGCGGGCTCGGCGACCAACAGCGCCGACTGCAATGACGGGAACAGCGCGGCGTATCCAGCTGCACCCGAGCTCTGCGACGGCCTTGACAACAACTGTGACGCCGTGATCGACGAGGGCTGCGTCGCCTTCGCGGTGACGCTCGAAGGCAGCGCGACGGGCATCGCCCCCGGCGAGACATTCACGGTTCGCGCGTCGTGCACCGCGCCCCCGGCGCCTCTCAGCGGCGCGCAGCTCGCGCTTCACTTCGACGCGACGCGGCTGCAACTCGATGCGGTGGACCCCGTGTTCACGAGCCCGTTGGGCATAGAGCTCGCTGAGCAGATCGACAACACCGCCGGCACGCTGCGCTATGCGCTCGGCTCCTCCACCATGGTGGACGAGCTGACCGGCGCCGCCGACCTCTGCGACCTCACGTTTACGGTGCTGCCCGGAAGCAGCATGTGCGGCGCCGCGAACCTGGTCACCTTCGGCAATGTCGGCCCATTCACGACGCGCTTCACGCGCAGCGCCGATGCATCGCCCGTCGTCCCGGCGCTTACGAACCTCCCGCCCGTCAACCTCGACTCGACGCCACCCGTCCTGTCGGGGGCTCTGGCCACCGACATCACCGTACCAACGGATGCCGGTTCCGTTTACGGAGCGGCGATACCCGAGCCGACAGTGGTCGCCATAGACGACTGCGATTCGGATGTTTCGGTCTCGCGGGCGGCGACCCTCGCGGGCGGTGCCGTCGTCACCGAGTGGCCTGCGGTGTTCCCCATCGGCATCAGCACGGTCGAGTGGATCGCGATCGACGATGCGGGGAACTACGTCAGTGCCGTCCGAACGATCACGGTTGAACCCTATCACCTCCTCGAGGCGCGGGTGACTCTGAACGGGTTTATGTCGGGACATTCGAATCGAGAGATTCGATTCTCTGCGGATGGCCATATCTTCGGATCGATCGTCACCATTCCCCCTGGCATCGGCGGTGTCGGTATCACCGAGATCGCGTTGCCCGTGGCGGCGATGCATCCATGCGTCGCGGCGAAGGCTCCGACCCACTCCCTGACGAGTACGG
>JBEIFN010000186.1:0-4945 GCA_040382435.1 Alphaproteobacteria bacterium | reverse complement strand
GTGGTCGGCGCGCGTGGTGTCGAGCGTGAGCACCACGATGTCGAAGGCCTCCGAGGGCGCAGGCGTGGGGATCGCGGGCGGCCGGAGCTGCTCGGGCGGCGTCGGCTTGGGGCTGGGTCGGGTTGCGGCGCCGTCAGCAGGCGCCGGTGGCTCGCTGGAGCCGTCGGGCGCGCCACACAGGCAGCCTGCGAGCGCGAGCGGAAGAACGAGGGCGGTGGCACGTGCATTCATCGCAAGGTGCTAACCCGCTGACGGCTCCGTCGGCGCGGGGGCCAACGCGCCTTCATCGTCGGCGGGAGGATCCCACCAAGCGCGGAACCGGCGCCCGAGCGCCTCGACGTCGTCGACGATCAGGTACGCGGCGGGGACCACGAGCAGGGCGATCAGCGTGGCGAACGCGACGCCGTACGCGAGGGCGACGGCCATCGGGATGAGAAATCTTGCTTGCACGCTGGTCTCGTACAGCGTCGTCCCAAGCCCGAGGTACGTCGTCATCGAGTTGAGCACGATGGGTCGCAGGCGGCGCTGGCCGGCCGCGAGGACGGCCTCCATCGTCGACATGCCCTCGCCGCGGAACTGGTTGATGGCATCCACGATGACGACGCTGTCGTTGAGGACGACGCCGGATGCAGCGATGATCCCCATGATGCTGATGATCGACATCTCGTAGCCGTGCAGCAGGTGACCGCCGATCGCGCCCACAAAGCCCATCGGGATCGCGATCATCACGACGGCAGGCTGCAGGTAGCTTCGGAAGGGGATCGCCAGAAGCGCGTAGATCGCGAACAGCGCGAAGACGTAGTTCTTACCGAGGCTCGCGAGCGACTCGTTCTGCGACTCTTGCGCACCCGCGAACCGCCATGTCAGCCCAGGGTGGCGCGCGGTCAAGCCGGGGAGGATGTTCGCTTCGAGGTCGTCGAGGACGGGGCGCGCCGTCTTGATGCCTGCGGCCAGCTCGGCGCGGACGTCGACGACGCGGCGACCGTTCTCCCGGTTGATCGAGGTGGCTGCGCGCCCGCGCTCGAAGGTGGCGACGGTCCCCAGCGGGATGTGGCCGCCGGCGGGGGTGCGCAGGTCGAGCTGTGTGAGGTCATGTTCGCTCGCGCGCTGCGACTCGGGCAGCCGGACCATGACCTTGAGCTCTTCGCGGCCACGCTGTTCGCGCAGGGCCTCGGCGCCGTAGAAGGCGCCACGCAGCTGCCGTGCGATGTCGAGTGTCGTCAGGCCGAGCGAGCGGGCAGCGTCGAGCAGACGGAAGTCGAGCTGTGACTTGCCGCCAGCGTAGCCGTTGTCGACGTTCTTGAGGTCGGGGTAGGCCCGGAGCGCTTCGACGATCTCGGCGCTCGCCTCGGCGAGGACGTTGTTGTCCGGGTGGCTGATCTGGACGTCGACCGCCGCACCGCCCCCGGCGCCGATGTCGGATCGGAACGAGAGGGCTTCGACACCCGCGATCGGCGGGGTGTTGCGCGCCCAAGCCGCTTCGAGGTCGCCGCTGGAGAACGCGCGCTGATCGCTCGGCAACAGGTCGACCTCGATCGAGAGGAGGTGGCTCCCGGCGGGCCGCGCGCCGCCTTGCAGACCGCCGCCACCGCCTTGGCCGACCAAGGTCAAGCGCCCGCGTACCGCGTCCGCGGCGCCGATCTCTTGAATCGAGGTCTCGAGGGACCGCTCGAGCACGGCGCGGACCGCCTCGGTCTGGCTGACCGGAACGCCGTACGGAAGTCGCACCGAGGCGCGCACCGAGTCCGACGGGATGCTGGGCAGGAAGGTGAACGCCATCAACGAGCTGACGTAGCCCACGGTCACCAGAAACAGCGAGAACGACGCGGCGAGCGTGGTGTATCGCCACGAGAGCGCGGCCTTGAGCGTCGTGGTGTACGGACCTGCCGTGAAGCGTGCCAGAGCGGCGCTGAACCGGTCGCGCGGCAGCGAGAACAACCAAGCGATGCCGCCGATGAGGCCGCGATGGTCTTGGCGGCTGTGCGCGAGATGGGCCGGCAAGATGAGGAAGCACTCGACCAGACTCGTGAACAGCACGAGGATGACGATGATCGGCAGGACACCGAAGATTTTGCCGGTGAACCCCGGCACGAACAACAGCGGCGAGAACGCAACGCCCGCCGTGAGCACCGAGAACGTGACCGGCACCACGATCTCTTGGGTCCCTTCGATCGCGGCCTGCAGCGGTGGCACCCCGTTGGCCCGCTTCTCGAAGAAGTTCTCGCTCACCACGATCGCGTCGTCGGCGACGATGCCGAGCGTCACGATGAAGGCGAACAAACTGATCATGTTGATGCTGACGTCCATCGCGGGCAGGAACAGGAACGCCCCGAGGACGGAGGTCGGAATGCCGAACGCGACCCAAAACGCGAGGCGGAGGTCGAGGAACAACGCCAGCGCCAAAAACAGAAGAAGCAAGCCGGTCATGCCGTCGTGTGACAGCAGCTCGATGCGTCCCCGGAGGCGCTCCGAGTCGTCGGTCCACGTCTGTGCGGACACGCCTTCGGGGAGGGTCGCGTCGAACGTCGCAACGAACGCCTTGACCTTGTCGGCGATGTCGATCGGGCGCTCGGCACCCGTGCGGTACGCCACGACCTGAACCGCCGGTTCGCCGTTGAAGTACGTGGCTCGATCGTCGTCGGCGAAGGTGTCGCGCAGGGTCGCGACGTCGCCGAGCCTGACTTCCGCCCCACCGCGCGTGCCGCGAAGGACCAGGTTGGAGAGGCTCTCGACGTCGGTGCGGCGGTCTGAGACCCGGACCAGCAGTTCGCCAGAGCTGGCTTCGATCGCACCCCCCGGCAACTCCAGGCTCCCCGCCTGGATCTGACGCGCGACGTCGTCGAGGGTCAGACCAAGGCTCTGCAGCGTCTCCCGGGGGATCTCGACGGCGAGCTCGAGCGGCGGCAGGCCTTCGACGTCGATCAGCGTGGCGGCGCCGGCCACGACGAGGCCGTCTCGAACACGCTCGGCGAGCGTGTGCAGCACCGTTCGGTCGACGGGGCCGTGCAGCACGACGCCGATGACGCGGCTGCTGCGGCTCACCAGCGCAACGACGGGGTCCTCGGCGTCGGCGGGCAGGGTGCGGACGCGGTCGACGACGTTGCGGACGTCTGCCAGGGCCTTCTGCGGGTCGACGTCGAGCTGCAGCTCCGCGCTGACGACGCTCGCGCCTTCGGAGGAGACGGAGGTCACCTTTTTGACGCCGTCCACGCCGCGGACCGCCTCTTCCACGGCGAGCGTGATGCCTTGTTCGACCTCGGCGGGACTGGCGCCAGGGTAGGGCACCTGGACCGTGACGGTCTCGAGCGTGAACTCGGGGAAGATCTCCTGCTTCATCCCATACATCTGGAGCAGGCCGCCGAGCAGCGTCACGATCATCAGCAGGTTGGCGGCGACGCTGTTGCGCGCCCACCACCCGATCCAACCTCCGCCTTCGGCGCTTTCCGTGCCGCTCATGGCGCGTCCTCGACGGAGACGGGCTGGCCTTGCGATGGGAGCGACAGCGGAGAGATGACGACGCGCTCGCCCTCGGCGATCCCGCTGGTGACGAACACGCGGTCGGCATCCCCCCAAGCCACCTGGACGCGTCGTTCGGCCAGCGTGTCGTCGGGCGCAGCGACCCAGACCCGGTCGCCGTCGGTGAGCGCGACGCGGGGAACTTCGAGGGCTTGCGCGAGCGCGGCCCCTTCGAGGGCGACGTCGACGTATGCGCCTGGGAGCACCGGGAGGTCTCCTGAGGTCTGGCCGTAGGGATCGTCGACGGAGATGAGCACGCCGGCGGTCCGTGTCTCCGCGTCGAGCTCGCCCAACGCGCGCTGAACGACCCCGGTGAGCTGCAGGGAGCGGCCGTCCGCGAGGCGTTGTGTGATCGTCGCGGTGGACCCCACGGTCGCGTTGAGTCCGGGGATGCGGACCAGATCGAGCTCGTGGACCGCCAGCGCGGCGCGCACGCGGTAGCGGTCGGTGCCGAACAGGCGACCCACGGCCACGCCGGGTACCACGACCTGGCCGACGTCGAGGGACTCGGCCTGCACCACGCACGGGAAGGGCGCGACGAGCCGTGTCCGGCTGACGTTGGTCTCGGCGAGGCCGAGGGCTGAGCGCGCCGCGGCGAGCTTGGCCTCGACGGCGGCTTTTTGGGGGCTGCGCGCTGCGAGGCTGGGCGGTTCGCCCTCGTGGCCGGCGGCGGTCCACTCCGCGCGTGCCGCTTCGGCGCGTGCCACTTCGAGCGCGACATCGAGTTCGGCTTGAGCCACGGCGGCGCGTGCTTGCGCGACGGCGTTCTCGTAATCGCGGGGGTCGATGCGGGCGATGATGTCGCCGGTCGCGAAGCGGCGCCCCGGGGTCAGCCCCGACGCGATCTCCGTGATCCGCCCGCCGACCTGCGGGATGAGGTCGATCTGCGCGCCGGCCGCCACGGTGCCGGTGGCGGTGACGATCACCGGTCCCGAGGCTTGCACGGCCGCTTGGACGCGCACGCGGGTCGGTGCCACGGCTGGCGCTTCGGACACAGCGACCGGCCGCGCTGCCTTCACAGCGACGAACGCAGCGGCTCCGGCGCCGACGACGGCGAGCGGCGCGACGATGCGGAGGATCTTGGCGATCACGGAGCGTCTCCATCGGTGAGGGCAGCGGTCCAAGCGCCGCCGCGGGCGTCGAGTCGGCCTGCGCGGGCCGTGACAAGGTCGCGGCGCGCGGCGATCGCGGCGAGGGATGTCTGCCAGAGCGCGGTCTCGGTCGCGAGCACCGTGTTCCAGTCGACGAGTCCGAGGTCGAAGCGGCCGCGCGCGGCCTCGAACGCGTCGCGCGCGAGCTCGACTTGGGCGTCGAGGGCGGTCACGCGGGCGGCGGCACCTTCTTCTTGCAGGCGCGCCGTCGCGAGCTGCGCCTGAGCGGCCAGCGTGCTCGCGTCGAGCTGCGCGCGGGCAGTGGCCTCGGCCGCACG
>JBEIFN010000185.1:0-4957 GCA_040382435.1 Alphaproteobacteria bacterium | reverse complement strand
GGCGTCGAGGTGAGCCAGCCCAACATCAACGGGGCCAACCCGCCGACGGTCGGACGGAGTTTTGCCGTCACGTGGTCGGGCCAAGGGGCGTCGGACGGCGCGTTCCTCGAGCTGCTGCATCTGACGCCCGACGCGCTCGGCAACTTCAGTGTCGCGCAGTACATGTCGTGCTGGATGGACGACGACGGCGCCTTCACGGTCCCCGACCTGTGGGGGCGGTGGGCGCTGACCGCCGACGACTACTTGGAGCTGCACGTGGGACGGGCTTCGTACACAGAGACGGTGCTTCCGTACAACAGCGCCGCATTTCTCGGGATCGCCCGGGCCGACGCCGTGGGCGCCTTGTTCATGCGATGAGCGCGGTCGTCCGTCCTCGTCGTACCGAACGCAAAGGCAAGTCTTCCGGTCCTCGTTGGCCTACGCGTGCTTGGCACTTCGTCCGTCGTTGGGGCATCCGCGCCGTCGTGGGCGTCGTCGTCTGGACGCTCTCGCTCAACCTCGTGATCCCGCCGATCACGGCGACGATGGTCGGGCGATCGCTGGAGGCGTCCTGGGCCGCGGGCTCGCCGCGCTGGGTGGCGCACGACACCGTCGCGATGCCCGACTTTGGTCCCTGGATTCCGCGCGCTGCGGTCCAGAGCGAGGACGCTTGGTTCTTCCACCACCACGGTTTTGACTTTCACGCGGTCGAGAAGGCGCTTGCCGATGCCGAGGACGGACTGCCCTCGCGGGGGGCGTCGACCATCAGCCAGCAAGTCGCCAAGAACGTCTTCTTGTGGCAGGGCGATGGCCTTGTCAGCCGGGGCGTGCGTAAGGCGCTCGAACTCCCGTTGACGGTGCTGCTCGAGCTGCTCGTCCCCAAGACCCGGATCTTGGAGATCTACCTCAACATCGCCGAGACCGGCCCGATGGTGTTCGGATTTGAGGCGGGCGCGCAGCATCACTTCTCGAAGCCGGCCGACAAGCTGAGCGCGACCGAGGCGGCCCGCTTGGTCGCCGTGCTCCCCAACCCGAGGGTGTGGAAGCCGACGGGGGGCTACGCGGGCAAGCGCGCCGCGAGGATCTTGCGCAACAGCGTGCCATTCCCGGGGGAGTCGGGCTTTGACGAGATGGCCGATCGCGCGGGTGAGCACGCTTGGCCGTGGGGCTTGGTCGACGCGGCGCGTTGACCGCCCCCGCCTCGCCCAGCTCAGGGCTCGACGTCGGCGCAGCCGGGCGGTGCGACGAGGGTGACTTCGGCTTGCGTCGAGAGGTCGCCCAGCTCGACGGTCACGGTCGCCGGGTTGCGGCAGCCCCACACCCCGCCGACGCCGCTGACGAACACCTGGACGTGCTCGGCGATCAGCGACGCGCCGCCCTGGCAGCGAAAGCCCGTCGAGGTGTTGGTGAGCTCGGCCGCGGCCTCCTGGCCGGTGTCGAGGAAGCGCGCCTCGACGTCGATGGTGACCCTCAGATCGGCGCGCAGCTCCTCGAGGTGGGCAGCAGCGATGTCGATGTAGGTGTGCGATCCCCCTTGGGGGCCAAACTCGATCGGCACCTGATCCTCGAGCGTCCACGGGACGACGGTGTCCCCCTGACGGGTGCCCGCGGCGAGCAAGGCGGGTGTTCCCGCGACCGAGCAGGCGTTGTTCGGATCGTCGGGACGGCACGCGGTGCCGAGAAGGAGCAGGAAGATGGCGGCTCGCATCGGCCCTCCGGCGCGGTCGGTCTCGGGGCGGGATAACGCTCGAACATGGATCTGACAGATCTCAATGAGGCGCAAAGGGGGGCGGTGACGGCCGGCCCTGGGGTCCACCTGCTCGTCGCGGGCGCAGGGACGGGCAAGACGCGGACGCTCGTCCATCGCGTGGCGTGGCTGGTCGCGCAGGGCACGCCGGCGAGCCAGATCGTCCTGCTGACGTTCACGCGTCGGGCTGCGCGCGAGATGCTCGACCGCGCCGCCGCGCTCGTCGGCGACGACGTTCAGCTCGTACAGGGCGGCACGTTCCACGGCTACGCGCTCACCCACCTGCGGCGTCACGCGCACCGGTTCGGGCACGCGTCGGGCTTCACGCTGCTCGATGCGGCCGATGCGGAGTCGTTGTTCGGCTTGGTGCGCGGTGAGGTGGTGGGGGCGTCGGCGGGTCGCAGGTTCCCCAAGCGGGGCACGCTGCGCGACGTCCACAGCCGCGCGATCAACCTCGGGCTGACGATCCCCGAGGTGCTTGGCCGCGATTATCCCCAGTACCTCGTCGACGCTGACATGATCACGCAGATCTCGGCCCGATACGAGGCGCGTAAGCTCGCCCTGCACGCCTTCGACTACGATGACCTTCTCGTCAAGTTCGCCGAACTGCTGCGCTCCGAAGTCGGTCCCGACATCGCGCGCGGCGTTCAGCACGTTCTTGTCGACGAGTACCAAGACACGAACCGCGTCCAGGCCGAGATCGCGCTCCGCCTGCACGTCGCGCACGGCAACCTGATGGTGGTCGGCGACGAGGCGCAGTCGATCTACGCGTTCCGTGGCGCGACCGTCCGCAACATCCTCGATCTGCCCAAGATGCTGCCGGGGACCCGCGTCCACCTGCTCGAAGAGAACTACCGAAGCACCACGCCTGTGCTCGAGCTCGCCAACGGGGTGCTGGCGGCTGCCTCGGAGGGCTACGGCAAGGTGCTTCGGGGGTCCAGAGGGGCCGGGCCGGCGCCGGAGCTGGTGGAGGTCCTCGACGAGCATGAGCAGGCCGACCACGTGGTGTCGCAGGTCCTCGCTTGGCGTGAGGACGGACGCTCCCTGCGTCAGATCGCGGTGCTGTTCCGCAGCGCCACCCACGCGCACTTGCTCGAAGCCGTCCTCACCTCGGCGGGGATCCCCTACCGCAAGGTCGGGGGCTTGAGGTTCTCGGAGGCGGCCCACGTCAAGGACGCGCTCGCGCTGCTTCGTGTGGTTGCCACCCCGACGGATGCCCTGAGCTGGTTCCGCCTTGTGAGCCAAGCCGACGGCTTGGGACCCAAGGGGGCCTCCGCCCTCGCGGAACGCATCGTGGAAGCAGGAAGCCTCGACCCTTCGTGGTACCGAGGGAAGCGCGCGCACGAGGACCTGCTGAGCTTGCGGTTCGCGGTCGATGCCATCACGGCGGTGGCCGACGACGTCGGTGCGGCGGTCGACGCGGCGGTCGCTTGGACCAAGGAGCGGCTGCCTCGCAGCTACGATGACGCCAAGAAGCGCGCCCGGGATCTGGACAGCCTGCCGCTGCTCGCCGAGCGGCATGCGACCCTGCATCACCTGCTCGATGAGCTCGCCCTCGACCCGCCCCAGGCCGCCGAGGCCGCCGCCGACGACGAGGACGACGAGGTGCTGACGTTGTCGACGATCCATTCGGCCAAGGGTCTTGAATGGGAGGCGGTGGCGCTCCTTCAGCTCGCGGACGGCGCCTTCCCGAGCGCGGCGGCCCTCGACGACGACGAGGCGCTCGAAGAGGAGCGACGCCTGCTCTACGTCGCCGTCACCCGCGCGCGCCGCGCGTTGACCTTGGTTGCGCCGCGTTTTGTGCAGGGCTGGGGCGGGCGCGCCTTCGGACCGGGCTGCGCGCTGCTCGATGCGATCGACGATCTCCATCGTCGGGTGCGTCGGACCCGGGGGGCCGGGCAGGCGTACGCCGCGCCGCACGCGTTGACCGGCGCGCTGGTCGACAACGAAGCTGCGGCTGCGCGGGCCGCGTTGATCGGTACATGGTTTGGTGGGAGTGGCGGCGGCTGAGCGGACGTGGCATCGTGCCGTCACGCTGACATACGAGGAGGCAACATGGCCGGTGGCATGCAGCGCGCAGGGATGGGTCCAGGACGGCGTGGTGCGGGGGGCCGCCGGCGCCAAGGGGGCGGGCGTGGCTGGGCAGGCTTGGGGCAGGGCGGCGAGGGCGCAGCCTCGCGCTCGGTTCCTGCGCCGATCGCCGACGTGGTGCCCGAAGGGGTGAGCGTCGCACCCGACGCGTCGCTCGCGGCGGGGGACGCGTCCGCGCCAGCACCCGTGCAGGGCCCGCTCAGCGCGGAGGCTGCGGCGAGCCAACCTTCGGGGGCGATCACGGGCGTCCCGCCGCTCGAGCTGCACATGCAGGGGCCTGAGGTGGCGGCGCTGCAGTCGCGCCTCAACGAGCTGGGGGCCGCGCTGACCGTCGATGGCGTGTTCGGGATCGGGACGCTCAAAGCGGTGCGAGGGTTCCAAAACGCCAACGGTCTTTCCGATGACGGCATCGTCGGCGCGCGCACGGCGGCGGCGCTGAACGGCGGGTCCGCCCGCGCGATCGGCTCAGGCCCGGTCCCTCGGCCTCGGCCTCGGCCGGCCGACCTCGGTCAGGGCTCGCAGGGCACGGGTGCGTCGTCGGCGTCGACGCCGGCTTCGGGCGGCGCGCAAGCTGCGCCGGCGGAGGGCCTCGAGGCGGGTCAGCTCTCGGCGAACTTCGCGATGGGCGAGTTTGCGAGCCACGATGGCGCGCCGACGCCCCAAGAGGTGCAGGCCAACCTTCGTGAGCTCGCGGCGCAGCTTGAGGTGCTCAAGGCCGAGTTGGGCGGCGCCGCGGTCTCGATCATGTCAGGCTACCGAAGCCCGGCGCACAACCGCGAGGTCGGTGGGGCGACGAACAGCGAGCACATGCAAGGGCGCGCCGCCGATATCAAGGTCGCTGGGTTCACCCCGCGGCAGGTCGCCGACACGATCGAGCGGTTGATCCGCGAGGGGCGCATGAAGCAGGGCGGCCTGGGCCGGTATGCAAGCTTCACCCACTACGACACCCGAGGGACGGCCGCGCGCTGGTGAGCGCGGGGTCGCCGTCCCCTCCGTCGCTCAGACGCCGACGAGGTCGTCGATCAGCGCGCGCGCGTCGATGTCGGCGGGGAGCGTGCCCAACGCGATGCCGCCCTGCCCACCCAGGCGCGAACGGCACCAAGCATCGGCGTGCGTCGCAGGCGCGAACCGCAGCAGCGT
>JBEIFN010000184.1:0-4982 GCA_040382435.1 Alphaproteobacteria bacterium | reverse complement strand
GCAGTTCTTGATCGAGCAGCCGCGCCACCCGAGCGCGAGAAGCGCGTGGTGAATGGACCGACCGCCTCGAACCACACGAGCGAGGCCGTCCCGCAGAGCTGCGCGTCGGGCCTGACGGTGAACGCCAGGTCGACGAGCTCCGCCTGCGAGTTCGTGCCCTGCTGGCCTGGCGTGACGCCGATCGCGTAGCGCAGCGTGCCCGCTGCGTTGTCGATCAGCCTGGCGAGCTCGGTCTGGAAGGGACCGCCCGCCACCGGCGACGCCGACGCGAGCTGCAGCCGCGCCGCGTCGAAGTGCACCGCGAACTGCGCGCCCGTGAGCGCGGGACCCGCCGGGGGCGTGGTCGCGCTCAGCCGCACCGTGAACGACTCGCCACGCACGGGATGCGCGACGCTCGGGGTCATGAACACCGTGAACGGCGCGCAGCCTTCGTCGACCTGGCCCGAGCAGTGGTTGTCGAGGCCGTCGCCGCAGACTTCGATGGCGCCGGGGTGGACGCCTGCGTTGGCGTCGTTGCAGTCGGTGTTGTTCGGCGCGGAGCCCGTGGGCTGCGCGCAGGCCGACTGCGCCGAGGCGCCGATCGCGCCGTAGCCGTCGTGGTCGGCATCGGTGTAGTAGTCGATGAACGCGAGCCCGTTGTCAGCGCCGCCGATGCAGTCGTCGTCGATGCCGTTGCAGACCTCGGTCGCGCCGGGGTGCACCGCGTTGTTCGCGTCGTTGCAGTCGGTGTTGTTGGTGACCTTGCCCGCGATCGCAGCGCACGAGATCGTCGCCGCGCCTGCGCCGTAGCCGTCGAGGTCGGCGTCGGCGTAGTAGCTGGCCGGGCTGCCCGTGACGATGAAGTCGGGATAGACGGCCGTACTGTTGCCCGCGGCATCGCGCACGATCAACGTGATCGGATGCGACCCGAGCCCGATGCTCGTGCCTGCGGCAGGCGACTGCGTGATCGAGGCGATCGTGCAGTTGTCGGTGGCGACCACGCTCGACGCGAGATCCGGCACGGTCGCCGTGCAATCGGCGGATGCGACCGCGCTCGCGCTCGCGAAGTAGCTCACGATCACCGGCGCGATGCTGTCGATCGCGATCGCCGCGAGGTCGGAGGTCGGTGGCACCAGGACGGTCCCGTCGACGACTGCGCAAAGTGTGCGGGACGCGCCATCCGGCTCGAAGCGCAGCAGGCTCGTCGCGAGGCATTCGGAAGTCGGGGCGGTCACCGTAAAGGTCAGCACCGCGACATCGACAGCGGCGGTGACGCCACTCGCGATGGTGTACGCGAAGCACCAGGCGCGGCCCGTCGTATTGTCGACCGACTTAGCCAACTCCTGATACGGAGCACCCGCCGCGAGCGCGATGTCGTCAAGACGCAACCGCGTTTGATCGAAGTGCATCACGAGCTGCACTCCGTTAACCGGCGCCGGCGACGCGTGCTGGTGGATGCGCACGACCAGCGTGTCGCCGACACGCACGGCCTGCGACATCGCGGCCATCTCGAGCAACGGGCCACAGTCGAAAGTCCCGTCCTGGTTGTAGTCGGTCTCGGCGATGCCGTCGCAGTCGGCGTCGATGCCGTCGCAGACCTCGGTCGCGCCGGGGTGCACCGCGGCGTTGGTGTCGTTGCAGTCGGTGTTGTCGGCGACGTATCCATGCGGCGGCGAGCACGATTGAATCGAAGAGCCGCCCCACCCGTAGCCATCCAGGTCGACATCCCTGAAATAGGAGGTAGGCGAACCCTCAACCGTGATGGTCGCTCCGACAGTGGAGGCGTTACCCGAGGAGTCCACGACCACGAACGAGAACGGATGCGAGCCGATCGCGAGCGGCGTACCCGTGGCGATCGTCTGTTGCTTCACAATCGCTTCGGACAATGTGCAGCCGTCACTCGCCGAGACCATCGAAGTAAGATCGGGCATCAGGGCGGTACACGCGGTCCCGCTCGCGCTGAGTGCAACGGTGGCTGGCGAGCCCGTGATGGTCGGCGGATCATGATCCTGCGCCGCAGGCACCGAGACGGCGAAAGTGGTGCTGCCCCCTGGGCCAATCGCGTTGACGGTGTACTGCCCCGCGATGAGGCCCACGGAATCGATCAAGGTCGAAGTGAACCCCAAGGGCCCCGTCCAGGAAACCGCCTCCGCGTCTGTGACGGTGATGTCGATCGCTCCATCCGACTGGCCGCAGTTCACGGGGGTGACCGAAACGAGGGAGATCGAGGGTGGTGACGCCGGATTTCCCGCGTCAATCGCGAAGTAGGTGTGGTCGAGTCGATCGACTCCCGTGGGGAAGTAGCCAGGCTGATCGAATCTCCCGAACTGCCAGAAGAGTCCGCCTCCGCCATGCACCCCGACCGTGGCCGGGGTCCCCCCGAATCCGCCCGTGCCGCCCGAAGCATCTCCGGTAGTCCATCCCATGTCTCCGTAGGACATGAGCACATTCATCCCGCCGGAGCTGCCTTGCGTTGGATTGCCGAATGCGTTGCGGATCGATGAAATGGCGACCTGAAAGGTATTGGTCGGCGTGTTGTGGTTTGCGAAGTAGCCGACCGCATCCCATGTGACGACAAGGGTGTCCGCAACACCGTCACCGCTCTCGTCGACGAACTTGTGCCAGACCAGGTTTGTGTCCGCTCCGATCCGATTGCGTGTGTCGGCATCGGCCCAGAACGGGGCGATCATCCGCGGGCCGTTGAAGGGGAAGCCGGTGCTTGTGTACTGGCCGTACGGACCATCGAAAGTCAGGTTGCCGTTGTTGTTGATCCAAACGGTGTCGTACGGCTGCCCGTAGAAATCGAAGGTAAACCCAAGCGGGATCGCGACGGAGGAGCCATCGTCGTTCGGATCCATGCTTTGCGTCCAACCGATCGGATTGGGGCTCCAGAACGGATAGCGAAGCGTCATCGCCGACGAATCGGCACGGGCGACCATCGTGCAACCGAGGGCCGTCGCGAGGATGGCTGAAATGAAACGAGTAGGTGTGTCGTTCGGCATGGCGATGCTCTGTTGCTGCTTCGGTGTTCAGTGGATGTTTGTCGAGGAACCAGCGGCACCTGGCTGTTTGGGTGGATGGGACTCACGGGATCGAGGCTCTCTCAGGCGTGATCAAGACCACTCAAGACGCGCTATCACCGCTGCCACGCGGCGCATCCTCCGGGACCGGCACCGCGCCGCCCCCGCCCTGCATGAAGATCTGAATGTCCCGCATGTCGACCCAGCCGTCGTGGTTGAGATCGGCGGCCGCGAGCTCGCCGCGGCCGATGCGGCGGAGTTCCTTCACGCTGATCCGCTCGCGCGGCGTCGGCGCCTGCGCGCCGGGCGTGCACGACTCGCCCACCGTGAAGAAGTTCATGCCGATGTGCGAGAAGTCCGCGTTGTTCACCATCGTGTCCGCGTTGAAGTTCGACCGAGCGTCGCGGGCCTTGCCGGCGCCGATGTCTAGGATGAATGTCGCGTAGTCGACGATCTCGACCAGGTCGTCGTCATTCGAGTCGCCCTGAACGAGCGCGAAGCTCGCGTCATAGCGCGTGCCAACGACCGACGCCGACGCCGTGCGCGTGAGCGAGTGGACCGTGTCCTTCGCCGCCACGCACGGGTACGACGCAGCGACCGGCACCTGGATGCCTGCGATCGCGCCCACTCCGTCGATGCCTGCGGGAACCGTCACGGAGTGGACAGAGGCCGATGCTCCCGCCGTCACGCGGATCGACCGTGTCGCCGCGGCGAGCAGGAAACCGTTCAGCGAGATGTGCGCGTCGAGCAGCTGGTGGTTCAGCACCGTCACCGTGCGCGACACGCTGGCGGTGTTGCCTGCATCGTCGGTCGCGGACCAGGTCACCGTGGTCGTGCCGATCGGGAAGATCGCGCCGGAGGGGACGCCGCTCGCTGTCACTTCCACCGCGGCAGCGCAGTTGTCGAGGGCGGTGACCGTGGGCAGCGAGACGAACGCGCCGACGGTGGACCCGGCGTCGGCGGGCACCGTCGTGTCGGACGGCACGCCCGCGAGGACCGGGACGGTCGTGTCGAGGCTGACGGCGGGAAGATCGACGAGCACGGCCACCACCGGCGCCGCGGGCGCGGCCTCGGTGAACCGCGTCGTGAACGGGCCGACATTGCCGAAGCTCACGAGCCCCGCCGCGCCGCAGAGGTCGGAGCCCGGAAGCACGGTGAAGGTCAGGTCGCAGAGGTCCGCCGCGCCCCAGAGAGGGACGGCCGGATTGCTCATGCCGAGCGCGTAGCGGAGCGTGCCGGCGGTGTTGTTGACCTGCTCGGCGATCTCGAGGTCGAGACCCGCGGGAGCGACCGGATCGACCGCGTCGAGACGCAGGCGCGCGGCGTCGAAGTGGATCGTGAGCTGCGCACCGCTCAGGTCCGCGGCGGGCGCGGTGCACGAGGCGCGGACGGTAAAGGTGTCGCCGGGGGCGAGGCCCGGGGAGCTGCCGGTGAGCGAGACCGTGAAGGGGCTCGCGGCGCCACTGATCGCGAGCGTGTGCAAACCTCCACCCGCGACCATCGACACGGGGCCGAGGTCCGTCGGGACGTCGCACTGGCCGTCGGAGTTGTACCCCCAGCACCGCACGCTGCCGTCGGTCTTCAGCGCGATCGTGTGCCCATAGCCACCCGCGACCATCGACACGGGGCCGAGGTCCGTCGGGACGGCGCACTGGCCGAAGTCGTTGTTCCCCCAGCACCGCACGCCGCCGTCGGTCTTCAGCGCGATCGTGTGATATGCGCCACCCGCGACCATCGACACGGAGCCGAGGTCCGTCGGGACGTTGCACTGGCCGTATTTGTTGTACCCCCAGCACCGCACGCTGCCGTCGGTCTTCAGCGCGATCGTGTGGTATCCGCCACCCGCGACCATCGACACGGGGCCGAGGTCCGTCGGGACGTTGCACTGGCCGTAGAAGTTGTACCCCCAGCACCGCACGCTCTGCGCCTGCACGGTTGATGCAACGCAACCAAGGGCGAACGACAGCCCGACCGCCGCAGCCG
>JBEIFN010000183.1:0-4997 GCA_040382435.1 Alphaproteobacteria bacterium | reverse complement strand
GGGCGGCTCGGATGACCATGCGGCGGGCGAGGGGAGCGGCCCGACCTACAGCCCGATCGGCAGCCCGACGACGCGCTTGTTCGCGCGTGCGTTGTCGGTGCCGGCGCTGCGCGCGGCCCTCGCTGCCGGTCGCACGATGGTGCAGCTGCAGGGCGCGGCGGATCCGCTGCTCCGGCTGGAGGCCGACGGCGATCCGCTCGACGGGAGCGATGTGTCCGACGCGCTGCCGTGGACGGCGACCGTGGAAGGGGGCGACGGTCTGACGTTGCAGTGGATCGTCGATGGCGCCGTCGCGCGGTCGGTGCCGGTCGTGGGCGCGGCGTTCGTCGACGTCCAGTCGTTCGACGCGCCGGCCTCGGGGCTTCGCGTGCGTCTCCTGCTCGTCGACGGCGACACGCCGCGCGTGTTGACGGGCTACCGCTGGCTGGCGGACGCCGCGACGGCGCCGCCGGTGTCGGAGCCGGGCTGTGGGTGTGCCGCGGCGCGTGGGGTGGGCTTTGGCGCGTTGGTCGGAGCGTTGGCCTGGGCGCTGGGGCGACGTCGGTGACGGGGCCGCGGCACACGCTCGACCAGCTCGTCGTCCTCGACGCGATCGACCGGCATGGTTCGTTTGCGGCGGCGGCCGCGGCCTTGCACCGCGTGCCGTCGGCGGTCAGCCACGCGATCAAGGCGTTGGAAGACGGCCTCGGGGTCACGCTGTTCGATCGGTCAGGACACAAGGCGCTCTGGACCGATGCGGGGAGGCAGTTGCTGGTGCTCGCGCGCGAGCAGATCGTGACGGCGGAGCGGCTGGATGCGGTCGCGGCCGCGTTCGCCGCGGGTTGGGAGGCCGAGCTGCATGTCGTCGTCGACGGCGCGCTCCCCCTCGCCGACATCACGCGCGGCCTGCGCGCGATCGCCGCGGCGGGTGCGCCGACCCGTGTGCGCCTCGACGTGGAAGCGCAGGACGGCGTCCGCGACCGCTTCGACGCGGAGCAGGCGGATGTGTTCGTCGCGTTGGAACTGGATCAAGGGCGTGAGGGGCTGGAGGTTCAGCCGCTCGAACCGCTCCGGTTTCGCCTCGTCGTGCATCCCGATCACGCCGTCGCGGCGGTGCCGGGGATCACGCGCGAGGCCCTCGCTCGTCACACCGACGTCGTCGTGCGGGATTCGAGCCCCAAGGCGCGGGGGCGGCGGACGTTCCTCGGCACGGCGTCGGTGATCTTCCTCTCGGATTTTGCCAGCAAGCGCGAGGCGTTGCTCGCTGGGTTGGGGTTCGGCTGGATGCCCGAGCACCTCGTCGCGGCCGATCTGCGAGAGGGGCGCCTCGTCCCTGTGGACCTCGAAGGCGGATCATCGTGGACGTACACCCCGCACGTGGGCTGGCGTCGTGGACCGGGCCTCGGGCCTGCGGCCCGCTGCTTCGTGCAGGCGTTGACCTCGCCAACTACGTGAGAAGTCTTCACCGAGGTCGTGAAAACGATCCGCTTTTGTGAACCGAGGCGAGGGACTACAGTCGAAGCATCTGGAGGCCGGATGCGCGCGTCGACCCGTTGGTTCCCGTTGATCACGCTCACCCTCGGCGGGTGTGTGGCGCAGTACTCCTTGTTCGAGCTCCCGGACGACGCGGGCGAGCCCGAGGTCGCGGCCGACACCGCGGAGCCCGCACCGTCGCCCGCCGAGGAGACGCCGCCCGCGACCGACACCGCCGAGCCGGTCGTCGACGAAGATCCGGCGCCGGCCGACGACTGCGACCACACGTCCGACCTCGTCTACACGATCAACCGGGAAGACGAGAGCCTGTACCTGTTCGATCCGACGACGGGGGACCTCAACTTCCTCGCGCGGCTCGACTGTCCGACGACGGCGGTGCCGGGGTCGATGGCGGTGTCGCGCGACGGTCACGCCTACGTCCGGTACGACAACAACAAGGTCTATGACATCGACCTGCAGACCTTTGCTTGCACCCCCACGGACTACGCGAACGCGCGCACCGGGTTTGGGCCGTTCGGGATGGGGTTCGTCGCGGACGTCGCAGGGGGCTGGCGAGAGCATCTGTTCGTGGCCAACTTCTTCGATCTCGCGCGGCTCGACACGGGCAGCTGGCAGCTCGACGCGGTGGGGGCTGTGCCCTCGCAGCCCGAGATCACCGGCACGGCCGATGGCGAGCTGTGGATGTTCCTGCCGCTGCAGCAGCCTGCCGAGATCCGGCGCGTGGATCCGACGACGGGCGCCAAGCTCGCCTCGATGCGCCTCACGGACTTCCCCGACCCGGTGAACATCGACGCCTTCGCGTTCGCCGGGTGGGGCGGCTCGTTCTGGTTGTTCGTGCGCGAGTATGGCGTGAACCGCACCACCGATATCTATGAGGTTCAACCTGGCCCGGTCATGACGCTGGTCCGACGCAACGTCGGCCTGGAGATCGTCGGAGCCGGGGTGTCGACCTGCGCGCCCACCGGGGCCGTTCCCTGAGGAGGGGCCGCGGCGGGTGCCGAAGCGTTGCGGAGGCGTTAGGATAGGTGGACATGCGCCTTTGCTCGCCTTCGCTGTTGGTCTCCGTCGCCGCGCTCGCCTCTCTGGGGTCGAACGTGGCGCACGCGCAGTCGGCGCAGCCCGGCTTCGACATGCAGCGTTTCGAGCCCACGCAGCTGATCGGCGGGTTCGTCACCACCTACACGGCGCGGCAGCTCCCTCGCGGGCGTGTCGGTTTTGATCTGTGGGCGAACTACGCCTACACACCGTTCGCCGGCGCGGTCGTCGGTCCCGACGGTGAGCTACAGCGCGCGGCGTACTACGACCAGCTCGTCGCAGCGCACGCCCGCTTCGCCGTGGCCCCGACGCCGTGGATGCAGGTCGCGGTCGGCATGCCCGTCGTGCAATGGGTCCACTACGGACCGCTCACGCCGCGCGTCGATCAGGGCTTCAACACGCGCGACTCCACCGTGGCCTGGGGCGACGTCGTCGGCGACATCAGCTTCACGCCGCTCAACGAGGACCGCGGCGCGGGCCTGTCGATCGGTGCGCAGGTTTCCGGACCCACCGGCTCGCCCGACGTCCCGTTGGGGAACCGCGTGGTCACGTTCACCCCGCGCGTCGCGGTGAGCGCGTCGCCGGGCAAGGCCGCGGTCGCGGGCTTCTTCGGCTACAGGTTCAAGCCTGGCTTTGGCGTCCTCAACGACCGCGTCGCGCTCGACGACCAACTGATCTACGGCTTGGGCGCGGGCGTCCACGTCAAGGCACAAGAGGTCCGACTCAACGCCGAGATCGAGGGTCGCACCACGATCGGCAAGGGCCTCGCTGCCGTCCCCAAGGATGGCCTCACCGCGCAGCTTCACACCGCGCTCGAAGCCAACGCCAACGTTCGGTACGCCCACCCCTCGGGCTTTGTGTTCGTCGCCGGTGGTGGCGCCGGGCTCACCTCGGCGCCGGGGTCCCCGCTCGCGCGCGCCTTCCTCAGTTTTGGCTTCGAACCTACGATGGAAGCCGACTTCGACCACGACGGCATCATCAACCGGCTCGACGCCTGCGTGCGTGTGCCCGAGGACTTCGACGGCTACCAAGACGTCGATGGCTGCCCCGAAGACGACAACGACCAAGATGGCATCCTCGATCTCGACGACCGCTGCCCCGACGACCCCGAGGATCGCGACGGGTACCGCGACGAGGATGGCTGCCCCGACGATGACAACGACAAGGACCGCGTCCCCGACCGCAAGGATGCGTGTCCCGATGTGCCCGAAGACCGCGACGGCTTCGAGGACGCCGACGGCTGCCCCGACAAGGACAACGACGAGGACGGGTTCCTCGATCCCGACGACCGTTGCCCCAACGACCCCGAGGACTTCGACGGCATCAGCGACGACGACGGCTGCCCCGATCGCGAGGGCGATCGCGACGGCGACCGCGTCATCGACCCGTACGACCCGTGCCCCGACGACCCTGAAGACTTCGACCTGTTCCACGACGACGACGGGTGCCCCGAGCCCGACAACGACCTCGACGGGCTGCTCGATCCGGCCGACGACTGCCCGAACGATCCCGAGACGTTCAACGGGTTCGAGGACGAAGACGGCTGCCCCGACGCCGACCTTGCGACGCTCCGGACCGACCGCATCGAGATCTCGCAGCGCGTGCTGTTCTACACCGACGAGGCGCGCCTGCGCGTCGAGTCGTACCCCGTGCTCGACGCGGTGGTCGCGACGATCCGCAACAACCCCGACATCACGAAGCTGCGGGTCGAAGGCCACACCGACAGCGACGGCGTCGACGCGTACAACGTCCGCCTCGCGGTCGCGCGCGCCAACACGGTTCGGGACTACCTGATCGATGCGGGCATCGAGGCCACGCGCTTGGTCGCGAAGGGCTACGGCGAGGGGTGCCCGGTCTCCACGAACCGCACCGACGAGGGCAAAGAGCAGAACCGCCGCGTCGAGTTCATCGTCCTCGAGCAGGGCGGCGCCGAGCTACCGCCGCTCGAACGCGACTGCCCTGAGCCTTGATGGGCCGCGTTGGCCCGGGCGTTGCAGGGTTGTGTAGATGTGATGTGACGTCGTAGGTGCGCGCGCGGCTCGCTGCCGGGCGCGCGGCTATTCGGCACGTGTGGGGGGGGCATGGACTTCGTGCATCTGACAGAGGCGCAGCGGGCCGAGTTTGCGGCGCAGGGCTGGTTGGTGCTTCGCGGCGTGCTCGACGCGACGACGCTCGACCGGCTGGAGGCGTGGGTCGACGAGCTGGTGACGTGGTCCGAGCTCGGTGCGCCCGGGCTGCATCACCACGAGGCGACGGCGGAAGGCCCAGCGCTCGCGCGGAGCGAGGACTTCGTGCCCTACCATGCCGGGCTGCGCGCGTTTATCACCGAGGGCGCGGTCGCCGCTTGGGTGGGGGACCTGTTTGGCGAGCCGGCGGCGTTGTTCAAGGAGAAGATCAACTACAAGCTCCCCGGCGGAGGCGGCTTCGCGCCGCATCAGGACGCGACCGCGTACCGCTTCGTCGACCACCACATCTCGGTGATGGTGCCG
>JBEIFN010000182.1:0-5020 GCA_040382435.1 Alphaproteobacteria bacterium | reverse complement strand
GGTTCTCCAGCGTTCTGTTTCTCTGTGTCGCCAACGCGGCGCGCAGCCAGCTCGCCGAGGCGTTGGCGCGCGCTCGTTTTGGCGGTTCCGTCCGGGTGCAGTCCGCGGGTAGCGCCCCCGGTGCGGTGCACCCGCATGCGCTCACCGTGCTTGCCGAGCGAGGGGTGTCGACCGAGGGGCTGGTCAGCAAGCACGTTCAGACGATCGATCCCTCCTCGGTCGATCTCGTGATCACGCTGTGTGCCGAGGAACAATGCCCCTTGTTTCTCGGAGACGCGCCGCGGATCAGCTGGGCGATGCCCGATCCTGACCGTAAGGGCGAGGTGCTGGACGAGGCAGAACAGTTGGCGCACTTTCGTGTGGCCTGCGACGTGATCGCGGCCAAGATCGACGCACTCGCTACCGAACATGGGGCGTTTGATGGCCGTTTGGCATGACGGCGTCCCGCCCGCGCTGCACGTGCCGCCGCTCCCGGACGGCCCGCGAAGCACGCACCCGCCGCGGGTCTTGATGCTCTACGGCAGCCTTCGCGAACGCTCGTATTCGCGCCTGCTCGCCGAAGAGGCGGCGCGCATCCTCGATGGGTTGGGCTGTGACGTCCGGTGGTTTCACCCCCACGCGCTGCCGATCAAGGGTCCCGAGCACGAGGGGCACACCGAGGTCGAGCGCCTGCGTGCGCTGTCGGCTTGGTCCGAGGCTCAAGTCTGGTCGTGTCCCGAGCTGCATGGGGCGATGTCGGGCGTGTTCAAGAACCAAATCGACTGGATTCCGCTCTCGGTGGGCGCCGTGCGCCCCACCCAAGGTCGGACGCTCGCCGTGATGCAGGTCTCGGGCGGCAGCCAGTCGTTCAACGTCGTGAATTCGCTTCGCCTGCTTGGACGCTGGATGCGGATGATCACCATCCCGAACCAATCCAGTGTCGCGATGGCGTACCAGGAGTTCGACGACGACGGCCGCATGAAGGACAGCGCTTACCGCGATCGTCTGGTCGACGTCATGGAAGAGCTCTACCGGTTCACCCTGCTCACCCGCGATGTGCGCGACGTCCTCGTGGACCGGTACAGCGAGCGCCGGGAGGCGGCGGCGAAGGCGACTGCGCAGGCTGCGGCGGTCTCCGCGGCCGATACGATCCTGCGCGGGACGCGGTGACCACCTAGCGCAGGTAGTGGCAGGTGTAGCCGTCGGGGTTCTTCTCCAGGTAGTCCTGGTGGTAGGCCTCGGCGGGGGTCCACACGCCCGCGCCTTCGATCGTCGTCACGACCGGTGCCTTCCATCGGCCGGACGCGTCGACCTTGGCCTTGACCTCGGCGGCGGTGGTCGCCTGCTCCGGCGACTGCGCGAAGATCGCGGAGCGGTACTGGCTGCCGATGTCGTTGCCTTGGCGGTTGACCGTTGTCGGGTCGTGCATCCGGAAGAACCAGTTCTCTAGCAGGTCGGCAAAGGAGAGCTTGCTCGGGTCGAACACGACGCGGACCGCCTCGGCGTGCCCCGTCTTGCCCGTGTGGACGGTCTCGTAGCTCGGCTGCGCGGACGAACCGCCGATGTAGCCGACCTCGGTCTCGATCACGCCGTCGATGTCACGGAGGAGGTCTTCCATGCCCCAGAAGCAGCCACCGGCGACGATCGCGGTCTCGTAGGTGGTCGCGCAGCCTGCGGCGGCCTCTTGGTGCGCGGCGGGGTCGCACGCCTCGCCCTCGGCGCAGGTGTTGCCGTGGTCGGCCGGCAGCGGCGGCTTGCCGGTCCGCACGCTCGTCTTGTAGGCGGCGTAGCCCTCGGCGTCGAGCTTGCTGAACGGCACGAAGCGGAGCGCGGCCGAGTTGATGCAGTAGCGCTTGCCGCCGTGTGCGATCGGTCCGTCGTCGAACACGTGGCCGAGGTGGCTCGACCCGATGGCAGAGCGGACCTCGGTGCGCACCATGCCGAGGGCCCGGTCGGTCTCGGTGACGACGCGGTGCGGCTCGACGGGCTGTGTGAAGCTCGGCCAGCCCGTGCCGGAGTCGTACTTGTGCGCCGACGAGAACAGCGGCTCCCCGGTGACGACGTCGACGTAAAGGCCGTCCTCGTGGTTGTCCCAGTACGCGTTGTGAAACGGCGGTTCGGTGCCCGCGTTCTGCGTGACTTGGTACTGCATCGCCGTGAGCCGCTCGCGCAACACATCATCGCCAGGCTTGCTCCACGGCTCGATCACGCCGGACCGGCGTGCGGCGTCGGGTGGGTTGCGGGGGGCGGCGTTCGCGCCGCAGGCGATGAGCAGCACGCCGAGCGCGGCGGCGATCAACGTCCAGACGTCGAGGAAGCGGGACATGGGGGCCTTGGGGGGCAGAGGGTGGGCCACACCGCGACACGCGGGTGGGATCGGCAGGTCGCTGCGCGATCAGGCCTCTACCGTGCGGTGCGAACCCGTCGTCGTCCGGCGGGCGTTCCGGCTTCGGACAAACCATGACAGCCCCGTGCCCGGTGCGCCCTGAGGCACCGTCGGTGCATGCCAAGTCTCAGGTACGTTTTTCGCTCCTGCCGCTTCCCGCTGCACCGCCCGCCGTGTAGGGTTGAGGTGTGGAGGCCGGATGCAGTCCGTCAAACGCGCTGCACCGCAGCACCCCGAGGGCACGCCATGAATCCGCCGGTGGCCACGGAGCCGGCTGTCGCAGCACCTTGGGCGCGGGTGGGCACTGAGGCCGTAGCCTGGCACCTTGGCGGTCCGTCGTCGGCCGGTCTGATCGCCGCGACCGGGGTCGCGACGCTGGTCGTGGCGGCGTTCCCCTTTGTTCTCTACCTTCGCTCTGGGGATGTGCGCGGAGCCATCGCGGCGGGGGTCTGCCTCGCGCTCGGTGCCGTGGGCGTCGCGCTGCAGCGGGCTGCGCATCGCAGCCCCGTCGCCGGCCTTCCGTTCGCGGTCGAGGGGTACGGACCGGTTTTTGGTGCGTGGGGCCATCGGCCGATGCGGCTGCCGTTGGTCGCGGTCGCCGTGTCGGTCGAGCCGCTGCCGGACACAGACCCGGAGGTGTGGCGCGGCGCCTTGCAGGCCTTGGTCGCCGACGGCTTGGCGCACGACGCCGCCCTGATCGACGCGCCGTCGGCGCGGGTCCGGTGGGCGGTGGACGGCTGGTGCGTGGTCGGTGAAGCCGAGGCTGCGTTCCTCGCCGCCGAGCTACCGGCATGGCTCGCCGGTCCTGCGGCGGCTGCCCATGCGGCGTCCACCGTCGCACGTGTGACGGTCTCGGCGCGGATGACGGGGAGGGATGTGCCCTTTCCGCTCGAAGCGTTCCACCACGACGCCGCCTGAACAGCACGGCGGCCGCAGCCGGGCGTGCTCGGGGACCTCAACCTCGTCGGCGGTGCTGTTGGCGACGTCGCGACCGGGCTGCCCACCACCCGAGCGCGACCAGATGTGTCACTGAGGCGGGGTGAGCCGCGTCGCAGCCGCAGGCCGCGCCGCCTACTGGGAGGAGGTTGCCGGATCCTGCGTCCGGGCCGTTCGGGGCGGGGTCGGCGTCGTGCGCGCCGGGTTGCGTGGGTACGCCGGGCAAACCTGGGGTCACCGGACCCGCGGTGCCGACGTCGGTGTCGACAGTCGGTGTTTCGGCCGTGGACGCGCTGTCGGCGGGTGGCCCGGGTGGTTGGGGGGGGGCGGCCGGTGTGTCAGCCGGTGTGTCGGCCGGTGTGTCGGCCGGTGTTGGCGGCGCGCCCGCGCAGATCGCGCTCAGGGAGAACCCGCTGACAGCACCTTCCCAGCCGTCGACGACGATCGTGTAGGTCGCGCCGGGATCTGCGTTGAAGCTCACCCATTCCTCATTCATGTCGGGGTTGGTGGAGCAGGTGATCGCACCGGACCCGTCGCAGGCTGGGCTGTTGAGGACGAACAGGTCGAGGTCGGCGCCGACGCCGGTCACCGCGAGCGTGACGTTCTCGGCCACCGGCGTCGAGAACGCGATCGCGAGCTCAGATCCGGTCCACGTGGACGTCCCGCAACCGTAGACGCTGTGGCCGCTGGTGGCGCCTGCTGCGTTGTTCGCGCTCGTGAGCGTCTGGCCGCATTGCAGCGTGGTGACAGGGTTGCACGGGCCATTCGACGGGCAGCTGTTTCCCGGCAGTCCGCCGTAGCCGCCCTGGTCGATCCAGTAGGTGGGCGGGGCGCTGCACGGTCCGTCGAACGGGTCTCCGGCGGAGCCCCAAGGCTCTCTGACCTCGAAGTGCACGTGAGGGCCGGTGCTGTTGCCCGAGGAGCCCATGTAGCCGAGCGTCGCGCCGCACCCAACCCACTGGCCCGGGCTGACCGCGACCGACCACTGCTTGAGGTGCCAGTACCAGGTCTGCCGTCCGTCGCCGTGCTCGAGGATCACGTAGTTGGCGGTTCCACAGTTCGCGGTCGTGCAGCGGTCGAACTCGCCGTCATGGGTGGACACCACGACACCCTCGGCCGCGGCCACGACGCGCCGTCCGTCGTCCATGCCCGTCCATGATCCTGCGCCGTAGTCGCTGCCGGTGTGGCCCGTGTAGAACGTCCCGCCGCACGCCCAGTCTTGGCCTCCCTCGTCCATGTAGGCCGTGGGGTAGAAGTAGCCATAATGCTCGTCGCTCCCTGGGAACCGGTAGGCCTGGGCGTACGCCGAGGTGACTCCGAGCACCCAGAGGACGATGCAGCGCGCCTTCACGGGGACCATGGGACCTGGTGCGTGCCCTCGGCCGACGTCCAGCGCAGCCACGCGCCGTCAAAGCGCAGAGACTCGCCGAGCGGCGGTGGCACAAAGCCCTCGGGACGGCGACCCGGGACGTAGATCACGCCGACGTTGGTCAGCATCCGCGACGCGGTCCGTCCGTCGTAGGGTGCCGTGAAGACGTGCGGGAGGCTGCCGGCGGAAGCGACCCACGCGAGCTGTCCGGCGGTGATCGCGAGGCGATCGGGGTGTCCGCCGACCATCAGGGTCACCGCGCGTCCGCTCGCGTCCCAGCATCGAAGTTGGCCCAGCCCATCACGCCCCTCGTCGACCGCGCACAGCGCGCGTGCGTCGGCGGCCGGGGT
>JBEIFN010000181.1:0-5023 GCA_040382435.1 Alphaproteobacteria bacterium | reverse complement strand
TCACCGACGCGCTCCCGCGCGGCCGCCCGCGGTCCAGGCACGCCGGCCAGCCCACCAAGGTGACGTCGGCGGGCAAGGAACGGCAAAGCGCGCCCATCTCTTCGAGCGAGAGCGCCTCTTGTCTCCACGGGAACAGGCCGAGCTTCTCCCGCACGGGCGCGACCGCGAGCGCCGTCCCCCACCGCTGCCGCACCATCCTCGCGAGGCCGTCGAGGGCCGCCCCGTTGCGGCGCAGCGCGAGCGTGTGGACCCATACCCGGACCCCCGCGGCATGAACGGCGTCGAGGCCCTCGGTGAGACGTTCCCAACACGTCGTCTGGCAGATCGCGTCGTGCAGCGCAGGCTCTGCGGCGTAGATCGGCACCGCGACATCGGCGAGGCCGGCTTCGAGGACCGCCGCACGCGCCGTCGGATCGGCGAGCTGCATGCCCGACGTCATCAGCTCGATCGACGTAAACCCGACGGCCTTCGCAAGGGCGAGCGCGTCCCGAAACCGAGGATGCAGCATCGGCTCGTTCCCGCCGATGAACAGCCGCGTGACGCCCTCGGGCCGCGCACGCAGCCGCGCGTCGATGTCGGCCCAAGGGGTGAAGCGCTCGGGCGGCACCGCGGTCGTGCCCGCGTTCGCACAGAAGAAGCAGCGGTTTTCGCACGCGTTGGTGAGGATAAGCAGCACGGCGGGCGCCACGCCCCAAGCGGCCATCTGCCGCGCCTGCGACGCGACGTCGGCAACCAGGAACGCACGAACCTCGGCGTCCTCACTGACGACCTCACGCCCGCTCATGGATCCCCCCGCAGCCAGCCGGCGACCGTCGGCGCATGGTACGTCCAGATGATCGAGGCGCCGGCACGCTTGAACGCGAGCAACGACTCCAAAATCACGGCGCGGCGATCCAGCCAGCCGTTGGCCGCCGCCGCCTCGATCATCGCGTACTCACCGGACACTTGGTAGACGGAGACGGGTACGCCGAAACGACGCGCGGCCTCGCGCACCACATCGAGGTAGGGCAGCCCGGGCTTGACCATCACGATGTCCGCACCTTCGTCGACGTCCGCCGCGATCTCGCGCATCGCCTCCTCCCCGTTGGCCGGGTCGAGCTGGTACGTCTTCTTGTCGCCGCCGCCACGGGGGGCGGAATCGAGCGCGTCCCGAAACGGTCCGTAGAAGGACGAGGCGAACTTCGCGCTGTAGGCGACGATCCCGACATGGGACCAACCCTGTTCATCGAGCGCGGCACGGATCGCGCCGACCCGACCGTCCATCATGTCCGACGGACAGACGAAGTCCGCGCCCGCGCGTGCGTGACAGCACGCCTGCGCCACCAACGCCGCGACCGTCTCATCGTTGAGGATGCTCCCGTCAGCGCCCACCAGCCCGTCCTGTCCGAGCGCGCTGTACGGATCGAGCGCGACGTCGGTCCACACCAACAGATCCGGCACCGCGGCCTTGATCGCGCGGACGGTCCGGGGCACCAGCCCCTCGTCGTCCCACGCCGCGGCGGCATCGAGCGACTTCTGGCCGTCCGGGATGCGGGGAAACAGCGCCACCGCGCGGATGCCGAGCCGGTGCGCTTCGCGACACGCCTCCACGACGCGCCCGACGCTCCGACGAACCTGCCCGGGCATCGAGGCGATCGGGACATCCGGGCCGTCGCCCTCCTCCACGAACAACGGCCAGACGAGATCGTCCACCGTCAACTGATGCTCGCGCACCAAGGCCCGGACCCCCGGACTGGCCCGAAGTCGCCGCGGACGATGGGCAGGAAAGCGCGCCACCTCAGGCCTCCTCGTGCGCGGCCCGGAGCAGCGCGAGCAATGACGACGCCGCGTCGGCAAGGACCGTCCCGGGACCAAAGATCGCCGCAGCCCCCGCGGCGCGCAGCGCAGGCTCGTCGGCCGGCGGGATGACGCCCCCCACCACGACCAAGATGTCGGGACGCCCTTGGGCGGCCAACGCGGCCTTGAGCGCCGGCACGAGCGCGAGGTGCCCGGCAGCCAAGCTGCTTACGCCCACCACGTGCACGTCGTGATCGACCGCTTGACGGGCGACCTCTTCGGGCGTCGCGAACAAGCTACCGAGGTCGACGTCGAAGCCCATGTCGGCGAAGGCCGTGGCGACGACCTTCTGACCTCGGTCGTGACCGTCTTGACCGACCTTGGCGACCAAGATCCGAGGTCGACGACCGGTGAGCTCTTCGAACGCCGCAGCCTGCGCCTCTACCGATGCCATCACCGCCTCACTCGCGCGACCCTCGCGCCGGTACACGCCGCGCACCACCTGAGGATCGGCGGCGTGCCGCCCCCACACGGTCTCGAGCGCCGCGCTCACCTCTCCGACCGTGGCGCCGACACGCACCGCATCGATCGACGCGGCGAGGAGGTTGCCTTCTGCGCCAGCCGCGATCGCGGTCAGCGCCTGCAGCGCGCGCTCCACGGCGCTTGGGTCCCGTTGGCGCCGGTTCTCGGCGAGGCGGGCCAGCTGCTGGGAGAGCACCGCGGCGTGGTCCACCCGCAGGACCGCGACATCGTCCGCCACTGAAGGCCGCAAGACGTTGACGCCAACGATCGGCTGCTCGCCTGCGTCGATCCGCGCCTGCGTCCGGGCAGCCGCCTCCTCGATGCGCAGCTTGGGCAAGCCGCTCGCGATCGCGGCGGCCATTCCGCCGAGCGCCTCGACCTCGACGAGGTAGCCCCAGGCGGCCTCGACGAGCTCCGCCGTGCGCGCTTCGACGACGAGGCTCCCCGCCCACGGGTCCACAGTCGCGCAGACATCCGACTCCGCCTCCAGCAACAGCTGGGTGTTGCGTGCGATCCGCGCCGACGCCGGCGTGGGCAGCGCCAACGCTTCATCGAGGCTGTTCGTGTGCAGGGACTGGGTATGACCATGGGTCGCCGCCAGCGCCTCGACGGCCGTTCGCACGATGTTGTTGCCGACATCCTGCGCGGTCAACGACCAGCCGCTCGTCTGGCAGTGGGTCCGCAACGCCAACGACTTGGCGGACTTCGGCCCGAACGGCTTGAGCAACCGCGCCCACAGCAGCCGAGCCGCCCGCAGCTTGGCGACCTCGGTCAACCAGTCCATGCCGATCGCGAAGAAGAAGCTCAGGCGCGGGGCAAAGGCGTCGAGCTCCAAGCCGGCCGCGATCCCCGTTCGTACGTACTCCAGCCCATCCGCCAGGGTATACGCCAGCTCCAGCTCGGGCGTCGCCCCAGCCTCCTGCATATGGTAGCCCGAGATCGAGATGCTGTTGAACTTCGGCATCCGCGCCGCCGTGAACGCGAAGATGTCGGCGATGATCCGCATCGAAGGTGCCGGCGGGTAGATGTAGGTGTTGCGGACCATGAACTCCTTGAGGATGTCGTTCTGGATCGTGCCGCTCAGCTGCTCGGGGGCCACGCCCTGTCGTTCGGCCGCGACGACGTAGAGCGCGAGGATCGGTAGCACCGCGCCGTTCATCGTCATCGAAACGCTCATGCGGTCGAGCGGGATGCCGTCGAACAGGAGCTGCATGTCGGCGAGGGTGTCGACGGCCACACCGGCCATGCCGACGTCGCCCGCCACACGCGGGTGGTCGGAGTCGTAGCCGCGGTGCGTCGCGAGATCGAACGCCACGCTCAGGCCCTTCTGCCCAGCCGCGAGGTTCGCCCGGTAAAACGCGTTCGACGCCTCCGCGGTCGAGAAGCCGGCGTACTGCCGGACCGTCCACGGCTGGGTCACGTACATCGCTGGGTACGGTCCCCCCAAGAAGGGCGGGCGCCCGGCACCGAACGCAGCATGCGGTGCTGGCGTCACCACCGTGGGCAGCGGCTTCGGAGGCGTCAACGCGTGCAGTCGATGAACCATCAGGCCCCCTCAGCGCGCGCGAGCGCGAGCTCTGCCACCTCGATGACGTCGTCGCCCGGCGCCCAGCGCGCGTCCGCACCGAACGCATCGGACCCGGCCGCGGCGACAACCACGCCGATCGCACCCGATGCACGACACGCGGCGACCGCCGCGACCGCATCGTCTCGCGACGCCGCCTCCGACACGATCAACAGCGCGATCCCACGGGAGCCCGTGTTGGAACCCAGCGCCGCGAACGATGCTACCGCCTCGCTGCGCCACGGTGGTGGCGCGCCCACCAAGGTGGGCCGAAACGCCACGCCGGCATCCTCGAAGCGACGGCGCGCGTTCGCCCAGGACGAAGCGCGTCGCCATCCTTCGCCTAGGGGGGCTGGCGCCCCCAACGGCGCCGGTGACTGAGAGACACCGATGATCGTCTGCCGACGCGCGCGAATGTCGCGCTCCGCAGCGCGCCGATCCGCCTCACAAGCCGTCAAGATCTCTGTGCGCACCGCCTCCGTCGGCAGGCCGCCGAGCGCGTCCCACGAGGCGGCGAGCGTCCACGCCGCGTCGAGCAGCGCGGCGGTCCGCGACTCCACCGTCGCAGCTCCCGCGCCGACGTCCCCCATCTGGTCAAGCCGTGCTTCCCACGCGAGCACCGAAGGCCCCGTCACGGCGAGCCGGGACGCGCCGTCAAACCCCGCGCCGGGCTCCGCCACTTCGACGGTGTCGGCTCCCCCCATCATCGCGGCCGCCACGGCGAGCGTCTCGCGGAGCGTGTTGTTGGCGGGATCCTCCGTCGTCAACCACGTGGTGGACGTGATGGCGCTGACCTGCATCGACAGCGCTGGGGCATCCCACGCCGAGACCAGCGCCGCCCAAGCGAGCCGGAGCGCGCGCAACGCCGCCACCTCCTCCAGCAGGTGCAAGCCGACCGGCCAGACGACGCCGACGCCTGACGCTTGTGCGACGCGAACGCCCGACGCGTCGAGCGCTGCGGCCGTCGCTGACAGCGACGCCAGCACGTAGGCGAGACGCACCACACTCCCCGCACCCGCTCCGTCAACGCCGCGCGCATCGGCCGTCCAGACGCACACTGGCGCTTCCGCGATCGAGGATGCCAGTTCGGCGCCATCCACCGTGCCACCCGCCATCAGGGCATCCGCCCAAGCGTCGAAGCGCACCGATGCGGGCCGCATG
>JBEIFN010000180.1:0-5028 GCA_040382435.1 Alphaproteobacteria bacterium | reverse complement strand
GGGGGACGTAGACCGCTGGAGGAACGCTGAGTTTCCCGTGGGGAAACGGCGGCGTTCTCCCCCACGCCGGTCCGAAAAATTTTCTTGATGCTCGGCGGCAGCACGCTTCTGTCGGTGTGCGCGGGGAGTCAGGATGCCGTTGCGGGACGCGCGCCGGTGTTACCACGGGCCGAGGAGGTCGCATGGCCAGCAGTGGGGGCGGTGCGGCGTCGCGTGCGGCCCATCCGTGGCTCCGGCGCGCCTTGCGCACGCTCGGCGGGGACGCCGCCGTAGAACGGGCGGCGACGCTCGCGCTGCGAGATGCTGGGCACGGGTTCGATGCGTTCGGGATGCACCCCGACTTCGTGGCGCTCGGCGACTGGCTCACCTCGCCGCTGTACGACCGGTGGTTCCGCGTCCGGTCGGTGGACGCCCACCACATCCCGGCCGAAGGTCCTGCCATTCTGGCGGCCAACCACTCGGGGACGCTGCCCTGGGACGCGATGATGCTGTGGGCGGATGTCTACCGCCACACGACGCCCCGACGCAGTCCCCGCCCCGTCGCCGACTACTTCGTGCCCTCGTTGCCGTTCGTGGGCACGCTCTTCGCGCGGGCTGGCGTCGTGGGCGGGAGCCGCGGGAACGTGCGGCGCCTGCTCGAGCAGGGTGAGATGCTCATGCTGTTCCCGGAGGGGACGGTCGGCATTGGAAAGCCCTGGTCGGAGCGCTACCGCCTGCAGGTGTGGCGTCAGGGGCACTGTGAGCTCGCGCTCCGCTTCGGTGCGCCCGTCGTTCCCGTCGCAATTGTCGGGGCCGAGGAGCAGATGCCGCAGCTCGCGCAGATCCCGGTGGGACGGTGGTTCGACAGCCCGATCCCGCATGTCCCGATCCCGGCTACGCCCCTTCCCCTCCCGGCGCGTTTTTACGTCCTGTACGGTGAACCCTTGGCCTTCCATCAGAGGTTTCCATCGTCCGCGGCGGATGATCCCGACGTCGTGGCCGCCTGCGCCGACGAGGTCCGCGCGGCCGTCGAGGGCTTGATCGCGCGTGGCCTCGCGGAGCGGCCGGGGGTGTTCTCGTGAAGGCCGTCCTCGTCACTGGCGCGAGCTCGCCGCTGGGGCAAGGCTTGGTGCGCGGGTTCCTCGCCGACACGCGGATCCGCCACGTGCTCGCGGTCGACACCTTGCCCCCCGAGCGCGCCATCCCGTTCTCGCACGCGGGCCGGCTGACGTACGTGCATGCCGACCTCACCCGACCCCGCAAGCTGAGGGAGCTGCTCTACGGTGTGGCGCGCGATCTGGGCGTGGAGGTCGTCGTCTCGCTGTCCGAGCACGTGGGGGCCTACGGCGGTGGACGACGGGTGTACGCCCAAAACGTCGAGGCGCTGCGCGGCATTCTGGAGTTGGTGGACGATCACCCGACGATCCGGCGCTTGGTCGTGAAGTCGCACGCCGTCGTCTACCGCGTCCGCCTCGACCTTCCTGTGCAGGTCGAAGAGGACCACCCCCTCAACCTCGAACCCCGGGCTCCGCAGTATGTCCGCGATCGGGTCGAGGCGGACCTCACCGCGTGCGCCCGGATGGGGCAGATCCGGTGCGAGGTCGTGGTGCTCCGCTGCGCCGAGATTATGGCGCCGGGCGTGGGCTCGCAGCTGTACGACTACCTGTCGGGTCCTGTGGTGTTTCGAACCCTGGGCTACGACCCGATGGTCAACCTCGCGAGCCTCGATGATGTCGTCGAGGCGCTCGAGCTCGCGGCGCACGGCTCCGGCGAGGGGGTGTTCAACGTGCCGGGCTACGACACGTTGCCGCTCTCGGAGGCGGCGCGGGCGGCGGGCCGGCCCGTCGTGCCGCTGCCCGAGTCGCTGATTCGCCCGGCCTATGGCCTGCGCCATTGGCTGACGGGCAGCGCGTTCCGCTACGGCATTCATCGCGACCAAATGCACCTCGGGCTCGTGCTCGACGGGACCCGCGCGGCGCGGGTGCTGGGGTACCGACCGCGGCACCCGGTGGTGTGGGACGCCGACGCGTCCTAGAAGGACGCGATCGCCGCGAGGGTGACCGTCGCCTGGTCGACGCGCTCCGGGATCCCGAGTCCGGTAGCAGCGTCCTGAGCGACGGTTCGGTCGAAGAACATCGGCGCTAGACCGCGGTCGTAGCGGCCTTCGAGCCGGAGCTGAAGGACGGAAACAGGCTTGACCTCTAGCGTCGCCGTTGCGCTCGCCAAGCGGCCCCGCCCTTCGGCGTCCGTCGGCCAAAAGAGCGCGCTGGTGCCAGGGGCCGCGCGCTCTGCGAGCACATCGCCGCGGGCCGCGAGCGCGACACGCGGGGCCACCTCGCCCCGCACCGCGAGCGCGCCGCCGACCCAATGGTCCGGTCCGGTCTTGGCGTTTTCCATGCCGATGTTGCCGTGCACCGAGACGGCGACGCGAGGATGGACGTTGGCTTGGACCCACCCGTCGAGCAGGTGCCGCCATGGCTGGCCCTCTGCGGCGTCAAGGCCGCGCTCGACGCCACCAAAGTAGAGGATCGAGGCGTCGATGCGTTCGGTGTCCGCGGCGAGTTGGATGTAGCCGGATGGGCGCCGGTTGTTGTCGACGACGTTGTTCCAGCCGTTGACGACGCCGGCGCTGACCTTGACACCGTCGGTGACGCCGACATGGACGCGCGCGCCGGTGTGGTAGAATGGCAGGCCAAAAAACAGGTTAGACCTAGAGAACGTCCAGCCATCCTTGGCCGCCATCGACTCGATGCCGATGGGGCTGGCGAACACGCCCGCCTCGACGCGGACGCGCTCATGCGCGTCCCATCCGATGATGCCCTGCTGCAGATGGCGCCACAGGTCAGCGCTGCTCTCGCCAACCGCGCCGCCCACGGGCTGCGACGGTTCGGCGGCGTAGTCGGTGCTCGTGAGCAGTCCCGTCTGCGCGATGATCAAGACATCGACGGGGCCGTACCTGCCATCGACCGCAACCGATGCGTTGGAGATTGCGACCGTGCCGGCGCGTTGGTCGAAGCCTCGGTAGGCGGTGATGCCGTTTCCGGGCATATTGGTGTTGACGCTCGCGTAGACCTCCATCGTTCCCGACACATCGACGACTGGCGATGTCCGATCTTCCTCGGCCACCGCGTGCGAGCTGGTGAGAACCAGCGCGAGAGAAGCGAGGCGACGGGCGCCACGAGACATCAGGTTCATCGGTGTACCTCCGCGGAACATCGCGAGGAGCGTACGCGGCTCCGCCCGACGCACGGGTCCGGTACGCGACGTGCAACGCTGCGCGGCATATCGGTAATCGACGAAACACGGTTTTCGCTCGCGGCACGGCGAGGAACCCGAGGGAGATCGCCGATGTGCGCATCGCGCGTTGGCGCAACGCACCGTCACTTCGCTCGACCGCCATGGGCGAGGGTCGGTCTGTGTCTAGACCTCGACTCGGGTCGAAAGCTCGACGACGCGCTCCGCCGGCAGATCGAAGTACTGGGCGGCGGACCACTTGTGTCGGTTGAGCCACCGGAACAGGACGAAGGTCCACGCCTCGGTGATCGGGTGCTCGCCGGGATGAACCTGCTCTTGGCCTAAGAACCACGTGACGTCGGTCGCCAGCGGCTCGCCCTCCCACGTCAGCTCCTCGACCAGCGCGACGACGTTGGGGCTCTGCATGAACCCGTGTCGGACCACGAACAACCAGATGCCGTCGCGGACCCAGGTGAGGTGGGTGCGGTGTTCCTCGTCCCCGTAAGGCGTATCGGTGACCTCGACGGTCAGGAGGATGACGCGCTCGTGCAGCACGTGGTTGTGCCGCAGGTTGGCGAGGAACGCGCCCGGTGCACGCTGCGGGTCAGCCGCGAGGTAGACGGCCGTGCCCTCCACGCGCGCGGGTGGCTGGGTCGTAAGGGTCTCCATGAGGTCGGCGAGCGGCATGGTTCGTGACCGCAGGGCCTTCCACAGCTCGTTGCGTCCCCGACGCCACGAAAGGAACAGGGTGAACAAGAAGCCGCCGATGACCAACGGCACCCACCCCCCGTCGGCGACCTTGATCAGGTTGGCCGAGAGGAACACCAGGTCGATGACGAAGAAGAAGGCACCGAAGGCGTAGGCTGCCATCCGTGACCATCCGAGCTTTTCGACGGCGACCGTGGTGAACAGGACGGTCGTCGTCGCCATGGTCAGGGTGACGGCGATGCCGTACGCAGAGGCGAGCGCCGAGGAGGTCTGAAAGCCGAGGACCAACGCGATGCACGCGCCGAGGAGTGCCCAGTTGACGACGGGCACGTAGATCTGGCCAGCTTGGTCCGCCGAGGTGTGCGCCACCTGAAGGCGCGGGAGCCACCCGAGCCGGATCGCCTGAACGGTGAGCGAGAACGCCCCCGAGATCAAGGCTTGGCTCGCGATGATCGTGGCCGCCGTGGCCATGACGACCATCGGGACGAGCGCCCACTCCGGACACAGGGCGAAGAACGGGTGTTCGATCTCGGCGCCGCGTTCCAGCAGGATGGCCCCTTGACCGAAGTCGTTGAGCAGCAGCGCGGGGAGCACGACGGCGAACCAAGCGATCCGGATGGGCCGTGGACCGAAGTGGCCGAGGTCGGCGTACAGCGCCTCGCCGCCCGTCATGACGAGGAAGACGGACCCGAGGACCGCAAACCCAACGTGCGGGTCGCGCAGCAGAAAGGTGGCGGCATGGGTGGGGGAGACGGCGGACAGCACGCCTGGGTGCGTGAGGATGGCGTTCACGCCGAGGCCCGCGAGGAGCGCGAACCACACGAGCGTGATCGGCCCGAAGATCTGCCCAACCTTGGCCGTGCCGCGGGGCTGGAACGCGAACAACCCGATGAGGATGGCGATCGTGATCGGCTGTACGTAGGAAGAGAACCCGGAGAACGCGAGGTCGAGGCCTTCGACGGCGGACAGGACGGAGATCGCAGGCGTGATCATGCCGTCGCCGTAGACCAATGCGGCGCCGATCAGACCGAAGAACACCAGGAATTTGCGGTAGCCGACGGCGTGGTCCGCGCTCGGTGCGACGAGCGCGGAGAGGGCGAGGATGCC
>JBEIFN010000179.1:0-5044 GCA_040382435.1 Alphaproteobacteria bacterium | reverse complement strand
GGCGACGATCCACCGTCCGCGGCCAGAGCTGCCTTCGGACGGCGGCGCGGTGGCGTGGGCGGTTGGCGCCGTGGTCACCGACGCTATCGGGGCTCCTGACGCCGTCGGCGCCACGATCGGGGCCGACGCGACCACGTCGTTCGCCGACCGCGCTCCCTTGCGCGCCTTGGCGGGCGGAGGTGCGGGCGGCGGAGGGGGTTTGGCCGCGGTGACCGGAGCTGGCTTGATCGGTGTTCCCGGAGCCGCCTTGGCCGCCTTTGGCGGTTGGGGCGGGGGCACGACGAGCGGCGCCGTCAGTTCGGTTGGCTCGTCGCCGTCGTCGTCGACGACCTCCTCCGCGTCGACCGGGGACACCGCGACGCCGGGGTGGAAGTCCGAATCCTGCGCGTCCTCGGACGACCAGCTCGGGGTCTCGCCGCGCGCCAGCCCGAAGCCGCGGGGGCCGCGGGGGTGCGGCGTCGGCTCCCGGCTGAACGCGGCCGCGACGGCAGGCTCGGCCTCGGCGGGGACGTCCACCGTGGCTTCAGCCGGCGCGTCCGCCGTGGGCTCGTCGATCGACGCCTCGTCGGCCCACTCGGTGGTCAGGACGTCGGGACCGAACGGGACGGCGCTGAGCTGCGCCTTGAACGCCTCCCAGCTCGCGACGCGCTCCTCGGGCCGCGGCGCGGTGGCCGACTGTACGAGCCGACGCAGCGCTTCGGGCACACCCGGCCCCGGGTCGAGGACGTCGCCGCTCATCTTGGCCTTGAGGATGCGCATCTGGCGTTCGCGGTCGGTCAGGCCGCGCTCGGTCTGGAACGCTCGCTCACCCGTGAGAGCCTCATAGAGGACGACGCCGAGCGCGTAGATGTCACCCAGCGCGGGGTCGGGCCGCGAGCGGTCATCGAGGACGACCTCGGGCGGCATGTACGGCAGGGTGCCTGCGAACGTGCCCACGGCCGTCAACCGCGTCTTCTCCTCCTGCAACGCGATGCCGAAGTCGACGAGGCGGACACCATCGATGCCCAGAACGATGTTCGCGGGCTTGAGATCGCGGTGGAAGACGCCGCGCGTGTGCGCGTGCTCGAGGGCGTCGGCGAGCCGGTGGAAGGTCGCGGCGGCGTAACCTGGCGGAAGCGGCCCGTGGTCGAGGCGCGCCTCCAGCGATGGGCCGTCGATGTAGGCCATCGCCATCCAGTAGATGCCGCTCCCAACATCGCGCCCGGTGCCGATTCGCCCATGCTTGAGCGGGACGATCCCCGGATGGTCGAGGCGTTGCAGCACCTCGCACTCGCGCTCGAAGCGACGGAAGCCGTCGTCATCGTCGGCCCACGCGTGGAACAGCTTGACGGCGGCGATCTCGTGCTCGTCGTCGACGTGCTGACCGAGAAAGACCATGCCCATGCCGCCCTTGCCGAGCGTTCGTAGGACGCGCCATTCGCCGATGATCTCGCCAGGCTTCACGGAGGCTCTCCGGGGTGCGGCGCGGGGTGGCGCGTCGCCGCGGTTGGGTGCATGATACAAGTCGCGATGAGAGCATAACCCGATGGTGTGGCGTCCGTTTCTTCCGCGTGTGGCTGTGACGCTTCGCGGCGAGGCACCCGGTCGTTGGGTTCCGTCGCGCGCGATGGCGATGGTGCCGGTGCTAGCGGCGTTGTCGCTGGCGGTCGTGGTGCCGACCGTCGCGCACGCTCAAGCCAGCGATACCGAGGGCTACGCGGTCTACGTGGTGCGGCGCGGCGACACGTTGGCCAGCCTCGCGCTCGCGGGGACGGGGGACGCGCTCCGCTTCAAGGAGCTGATTCGCTACAACGAGGCCACGCTCGGGGATCCGGTCAAGCTCGACGTCGGGATGTCGCTCAGGGTACCTCCGGGGTGGAACCTGCCGGGCGCGGCGGTCCCCGAAGGTGAGCAAGCCCGCACCAGCCCGTTGCCCGCCTCGACGTCGCGGCGACCCGGTCTCGACGACCTCGGTGGCGGCGGTCCCACGGTCTCGCGCGGCGCGGTGGCGACCGCACCGGCGCCCCGGCAGGGAACGGTCGAGGCCGATACGCTCCTCGTCGTCGGCAACAAGCCTGTCGGGTTCAACTGGGAGCGTTTCACCTTCTTCCCCGCGCTCTCAGTCCTCGACGAGGACTTCCACCAGCTGATGTTGCGCGCGGCGTACGCCGGAGACGTCGCTTGGGGCGCGGCGCAGATGGCGTCGTCCCGCGAGGAACAGCTCGACCTGTTCGAACAGCAGATCCTCGTTGCCGAAGAAGAGTTCGCAAGGGTCAAGGCCAAGTACGACGAGTGTAAGCTCTCCGCGAGCCGCGCCGAGCGCCTGCTCAACCGGTTCGAACGTCCCGACGACGAGATGGCTCGCCTCGAAGACGACGCGATCGGAGGGTTGGCCGAGGCTTGGGAGGCCGAGCGAGCCTTGTGGGAAGACATGCTCTGGCCCGACCTGACGAACAGCGCGCGCGACGCTTGGGAAGCCTTCGTCGCGTCGCTCGGGTTGCAGTCGTACAACACCGAGGACTGGTCGCGCGCCTACACGCTGCACGAGCAGCTCGATCCGTACCGCGCTGCCCTCAGCGGGTGGGAGTTCACCCCGGCGGAGCGCGAGGCGTTCTCGGGCGAGAAGGTTAAGGCCGCCTTGGAGCGGATCATCTCGCTGGCCACCGACGACCGTTACCGCGCGATCAGCACCGAGCGCGAGAAGTACCAGGAGGCGCTCCTCTCGGTGCAGCAGGTCAAGTCGTGTGAGCGCGAGTTCGTCAACGCCGAGGCGTTCCTCAAGCAGCAGCGCCAGAAGCGGATCCGCCTCGAGAGCTTGGTCTCCCAAGGATCCGGCGATGCCCTCGAGGTCGACGCGCGTCGTATCGCCGAGCGCTACAGCGGCGTTTTGGGCGAAGTTCAGCTCGTCAACGCCTACCTCAGCAACCGGCAGTGGGCGGAGCTGTGGTGGAAGGCGGGTGTCGCGCTGCGACTCGCCAAGGAGCACGAGCTCGGGGCCAAACGCATCGCCCAGGCCGCTGCGGTGGCCGACGATCACCGTCTGCCGTCGGGCGCCATTCCCGGTCACCTCGAAGGGTGGCTGCGGGAGGCCGAGAACGACACCCTCCGCACCCAGCCCGGCTACGTCGAGGCGCACCTGCCCGTCGGCGCGCGCCTCACGGTGGACGGCCGCGACATCAAGGTCAACTTCGGCGAAGCCGAGATCTCGCTGGCGCCGGGCGTTCACCGGTTCGTCATGTGGATCGAAGAGTCGGAGCCGTTGATGCGGCTCGTCGGCGTGCTCGAAGGCGAGACCACGGTCTTCAACTGGTACGAGCAGCCGCGGCTCTCCGGCGAGGACGAAGGTTTGATCGGTGAACGTCCCGTCCTGCCGATCCTCCCCGAGGAGCCCAAGCCCAAGCGTTGGTGGACGGGCGTGACGGCCCAGGCGGGGCTCACCCTTGGGCGTCCGACGTTCGGCCCCGACCTCACCGTGCGGTACCAGCACGACCTGTTCGGTGGCCAACTGGGCCTCGCGGGCCTCGCGCCGACCAAGGCGTATTGGGTCAACCTCGACGACGAGATGCCGTTCGTCGTGCGCTTCCACGGGGCAGCCACGGTCGGCGGACGGTTCGGCAAGGCAGGGTTGCTCGGCCTGGTCGGGCTTTACGGCGACCCGTACCTCGGCATGGGCCCCCAGACGGGCCTAGAGTTCTCTTGGGACGTCAAGCCCAAGGTCCGGATCGCGGTCGAAGGCAAGGTCGGCTACGACGTGATGAAGCACTTCGACGGCATTCCGCGCGTCCAAGCGGCCGGCGGGTTCGGCGTCTGGTTCTAAACGTCACGCGGCAACGCCACAGCCGCTCGCCCGCGCGCGGGCTCAGGGCATCGCGAGGCACTCGCTCTTGACGACGGGGACTTGGTCTCCGACGCGGTCGTCGGCGGCGAACGCGCCCACGGGACCGACGCCGTCGAAGGTCCACTTCGCGATCGTCTGGCCGTCGAGCTCGGTCGTCCAGGTGACGGCGATCTCGCCGGCCTGACCGTCGGGGCGTTGGCCGCGGAGCCGGAAGCCGGTGTCGGTGAGCGTGCCCCCGGTGAGCGTCCATGCCTCGGACGCCGCTCCCTCGGTGCGCGTCAGCACGCCGTCGATGACGCGGATGGTCCCGGCGAACGTACACGCCTGCGGCAACGTCCACCCCGCGTCGCCTTGGGTCGCCAGCGTCCACGTCTGGAACGGCACCACGAAGCCGTCGGCGAGCGCGGCGGGGTTGTGGACGCCTTGCGTGACCGCATCGGGCTTCTTGCTCACGTGGGGCTTCTTCTCGTGCTTCGCGGCCCCATCGCCGCCCCCGATCTTCTTAATCGCCTTGGCGAGGTCGAACGGCTCGAACCGGCGCGACGGGTACCGGAAGCCGGCCCACAGGCGCACGGAGTCGTTGTCGACCGCGCGCCCCGACAGCTCGAAGCGATGGATGTAGCCCGCGCCGATGTCGACGAACGGGATCGGCTCGCGCCACGACAGGCCGGCGTGAAGGTCGGCGACGTCGCCGTTGTCCTGCAGATGCGTCGCGCTGTCGAAGTACGAGAACCGGACGGCAGGCTCGACCGCGCCGATCCCAACTTCGCGGTAGTACGAGATCTGCGCGTTGCCGCCGAGCCGTAGCGTGTTCGCTGGGACGTCGGGCGCGAGCACGGTGGGCTTCTCGACGGGCTGCAGCAGGTTCATCTGCGCTTCGGCTTGCAGCGTCAGGCCCTTGTAGCGACCGAGTACGTCGAACACGCCGCCGAACACGTCGGTGCTGACCGTGTGGTTGTACATGCCCGCGAGGCCGACGCCGAAGGCGGAGTCAGCGGCGTTGGTGCGGTAGGTGTCACCGCCGAGGCTGTATTCGACGCGCAAGGCGGTCAACACGCCGTTGTCGGCGTTGCCGAAGATGTCGCCGTTGCCGTTGTACACACCGGCCGACAGCCCAAAGCCCTTGACGTCGTGCTGCAGCATGAAGCCGAGGTCGCGGTTCGGCGTGAGCCAGTTGGTGCCGGTGGACGTCTCTTGAAACACGAGGTCGTTGGTCGACATCTGCTG
>JBEIFN010000178.1:0-5052 GCA_040382435.1 Alphaproteobacteria bacterium | reverse complement strand
GAGCATGCGGGACTGGATGGAGGTGGCCGAGGCCGCCCGTCGCACGGCGTCGGCACGCTTCTCGGCGGGTACGCCTCGAAGTTCGGCCATCATCAGCAGGTAGTCCTGCACGAGCATGTCGTCGTACAGCGGTGCCTGCTCCGGCAGGTAGCCGATGCGCGCCTGCACTGCGTCGCGCTGGGTGGCGACGTCGAGGCCGTCGACCGTGACGCGGCCGCTGGTGGCGTCGAGGTAGCCCGTGAGGATCTTCATCACGGTGGTCTTTCCGGCGCCGTTGTGTCCGAGCAAGCCGACGATCTCGCCCTTGCGGATCTCGGCGGTGACTTCGGAGACGGCGACGTTCTTGCCGTAGTTACGGCACAGCTTGTCGAGAACGATCATGCGGACCTCGTCGGGCCGGCGAACGCCGGCGGCGGTGGGTTTGAGCACCGCGCCCGGGGGCGTCAAGGGCTCAGGCGAGCGGTTGTGCGGTGATACGGGCGCGGCGGACGGCGTGGCGTTCCACCGCGAGCTGGACCAAGCGGTCGACGAGCGCGGCATTGCTGACGCCGGCCGCTTCCCACATCTTCGGGTACATCGAAATGGGCGTGAAACCGGGGAGGGTGTTCACCTCGTTGATGAACACGCGGTCGGTGCCACGCTCGACGAAGAAGTCGACGCGCGCGAGGCCCGAGAGCTCCAGAGCGCGGAAGGCCTCGACCGCGAGACGCTGCAGGGTCCCGAGCAGCGCGGCCGGGGCTTGCGCCGGAATCTCGGGATGGCTGCCGGCGGCGTCGACGTACTTGGCTTCATAGCTGTAGAAGCCGTCGGCATGGTGGACGACGATCTCGCCGGGTGTGGCGGCCGAAGGCGCGTCGTTGCCGAGCACGGCGCACTCGATCTCACGGATGTCGAGGGCGGGCTCGACGAGCACCTTGCCGTCGAAGCGCAGCGCGTCCTCGATGGCGGCGTCGAGGTCCTCGGCGCGTTTGACCTTGTGCACGCCGACCGAGGAGCCGGCGTTCGCCGGTTTGACAAACAGCGGGAAGCCGAATGCGGCAGCGGCCGTTCGCGACGCCTCGCGCGTCGTATCCCACGCGTGCGTGGTGACCGTGTGCCACGGCACCACCGGGAGGTTGGCGAAGGCGAGCAGCTTCTTCGCGACGTCCTTGTCCATCCCGATCGACGCGCCGAGCGGACCACAGCCCACGTACGCGACGTCCATCAGCTCGAACAAGCCTTGGATCGTCCCATCCTCGCCGAAGGTTCCGTGCAGCACGGGGAAGAGGACGTCGTCGGGGCGAATGTCGTCGTCGGCGGACGGCGGGCCGACGGGGATGCGGAGGCGTTGTCCCGTGCCGGCGACAGCGAGCTGACGCGGGTCGCCCTTCGCGTTGGCGAGCGTCTCGGCCGGTTCGTAGCGCCAGACGCCGTCTTGTCCGATGCCCACGGCGACGACCTCGTAGCGGTTCGGATCGAGCGCGGCGGCCACGTTACGGGCTGACAAGACGGACACGCCGTGCTCCGAAGATCGGCCGCCGAACAGGACGAGGACGCGGGTGCGCTGGGACATGGGGGCTCCTTGGCGGGGGTGCTTATCCGTTTGGGGCGGGTCTGCCGTGGCGTTTTGGGTTTTGGGCGGGGGGCAAGCGTTCGGGGCGCGGGGGCGGGGCGAGGGTTGAATGTGCGGTGTCACGGCTCGTCGGTGTCCACCGTGGGGTGACGCGGTCGCGGCTCGGTCGAGCTAGGGTCGTGAGATGCGTGTCGCCACCTTTCATCTGCGACGTCCTACCGACGCGTTGGGCGTGTTGTCGGCCGGTGGTGCTTGGTCGTACGACCATGTCGGGGCGACCGCGGGCGCGGCGCCGCCGGGCTGGGCCGTCGACGAAGAGGACGTGGAGGTGGGTCGCGGCGCTGCGGTCTACCGTCGCGCCCGGGAAGCGGTGCGCGGCTGGCGCATGTTCGACCTGCCGTGGCTCCACCTCCTCACGCGGCCCGAACCGGCCGCTGGCGTGGAGGTCGCGTTCGCTTCCTATCAACTTGGCTTGTGGAGCCTCAACCGCTGCCGGGTGGTCTACGTCATCGACGAAGACGGACCGGACGTGGCCCGGTACGGTTTTGCCTATGGCACGCTGGCCGAGCACGCGGTCGCCGGAGAAGAGCGCTTCCTGCTGACGTGGGACAAGCGCACAGACGCTGTTCGCTTCGGGATCTACAAGTTCTCGCGCCTCCGCCACCCGCTCGTCCGGCTCGTCGCGCCGGTGGCGCGCTACCTGCAGCGTCGGTTCACGACCGAGGCGATCGCAGCGCTCGGCGCGGCGGCGCGCGCGTGACCGGGCCGATCGTCATCGCCGGTGCGTCCGGCTTTGTCGGGCGTCACCTCGTCGATCGGCTCAGACAGGAGGGGCGCGACGTCGTGTGCGGGACGCGGGACCCGGTGCGCGCGGCCGCCATCCGACCGGGGTTCCGTTGGACGAAGCTGGATGTGGACGATCCCGCCACGCTCGACGCGGCGCTCGCGGGTGCGGACGCCGTCGTGTTTCTCGTCCATCGACTCCGCGACCCCGGGCATCTGTCGGACACGGAGCGTGCGTCCGCCGAACGGGTCCGCGCCGCCGCAGAGCGCGCTGGCGTGCGGCGCATCGTCTACCTCGGTGGCCCGAGTCCGGCGGGTCCGACGTCGGACCACCTCGCTGCGCGTGTCGGCACCGGCGAGGTCCTTCGTGCGGGGCGTGTTTCCACCGTCGAACTACGGGCCGGCATGGTCATCGGGGCCGGTAGCGAATCTTGGTTGATCGTTCGTGACCTCGCGCTGCGTCTTCCGATGATGGTCCTGCCAGCGTGGCTGGCGAACCGCAGCCAGCCGGTTTGGATCGGTGACGTCGTCGAGGCGCTTGCGGCGGCGATCGACGACCCCAACCCGGGGTCCGCTTGGTACGATTTACCGGGGCCCGAGGCGCTTTCGGGCGAACAGATCCTCACGCGCATCGCCGCCCGTGTGGGCATGCGGCCCGTGATGATCCGGGTCCCCGTCCTCACGCCGAGCCTGTCGAGCCATTGGATCCGCCTCGTGACGCGCGCCGACATCACGGTGGCTCGGCGCTTGGTGGAGGGGCTGGGCGCGGATCTCGTGGCACCGGACGACGGATACTGGTCTCGGATGGCGGGATTTGAACGAACGCCTTTGGATGCGGCGATCGATGCTGCGCTCGCGGCCGAAGCGTCGCTGTCGGGACTGGGTGCTTCGTGGGAGCGGGCGGCTCGGCGGCTGGCGCGGCGGGCGTGATGCCTGCGCGCCTCCGAGGCGACGACTTGCGCCGTTGGCGCATGATGGGCTTGCGATCTGAGATGGATCCGCGGTAGGGTCTCGCGGGAGATTCCACTATGCGGATCCTGCCTTTTCTGCCTTTCCTGCCCGTCGTGCTCGCGCTCGGTTGCCAATCCAAGATCACGGTCGTGGCGACCAACGCCAAGCCGGTCGCCACGATCTTGGCGCCCACGACGGGGGAATCGGCGGTCGAAGGCAGCACGTACACGCTGCGGGGCACCGCGTCGGATCCGACGACGGATCCCCCGGAGCTGGTCGCCCGTTGGTTTGTCGACGGGGCCGAGGTCTGCGCGGGCAGCGTGCCGGCGGAGGACGGCACCACCACCTGCGACGTGACGGTTCCCGGGACTGCGGCGTCGGTTCGTCTCGAGGTGGTCGACCCCGACGGCGCGTCGGACGAGGCGACAGCGACGCTCGAGGTCGAGGCCAACGCGGCGCCGACGGCTTCGATCACGGCACCGCTGGCGACGGCGGTGCTGTACAGCGACCGGCTGATCACCGTCGACGGCACGGGCAGCGACGCGGAGACGTCGGCGGCGGCGTTGTCGGCGTCTTGGACGTCGTCGCGGGACGGGGCGCTTTTGACGCCCGCGCCCGACTCGGAGGGTCGCGTGTTGGGGGCGGTGAACCTGACGGAAGGCGAGCACTTCCTGACGTTCACGGTGACCGACGAGAACGGCAAGTCGGCGACCGACAGCGTGACGGTAGACGTGGGACCGCCGAACACGGCGCCTTCGTGCGGGATCACGGCGCCTGCGGATGGTGCGGCGATCGAGCTTGGCGCCTCGCTGACCCTTAGGGGAACGGTTTCTGACGTCAATGTTCCGGCCGACTTGCTGACGGTGACTTGGGCGAGCGACAAGGATGGGGTTCTGGGTACGAGCACGCCGACAACTTCCGGCGACGTCGTGTTCACGGCGCAGGCGCTGTCCGCGGCGACGCACACGCTGACGCTCACCGCGATGGATGAGGTGGGCGGGCGTTGCACGGATTTGGTTCAGGTGGTGGTCGGCACCGCACCGACGTTGACTTGGACGCAGCCCGCGGCGGGTGCAGTCGTGCGGCTGGGGGAGTTGGTCACCGTTGCGGCGACGGTGTCGGACGCGGAGTCGCCCGCGACGTCGCTGTCGTTGACGTGGACGTCGAGCCTGGATGGCTTGTTCTCGTCTCAGGGGGCGGATTCTTCGGGTTTGGTGGACTTTACGACGTCGAGCTTGCGTGCGGGCACGCATACGCTGACGGCGCGGGTGACCGACCCGGACGGCTTGTTCGTCGAGCGCACGCGTGTCGTCCGCGTCAACACGCCCCCGACGACGCCCGGCGTCGCGGTCTCTCCGTCGCCGGCGCGCACCGAGGACGCGTTGGTGGCGTCGTTGTCGACGGCGTCGGTGGATGCGGACGGCGACGCGGTGAGCGTGGCTTGGTCTTGGTACAAAGACGGCGCGGCGACGGCGTTTACGGGGCCGAGCGTGCCTGCATCGGCCACCGCCAAGGGCGAGACCTGGACCGCGCGTGCCACGCCGAGCGACGGCACGCACGACGGCGTGGCGGGCGAAGCTACGGTCGTCATCGCCAACACCGCGCCCGACGTCACCGCGGTGTCCGTCACGCCGTCCAGCGCGCCGGTGGGTACGTCGGTGACGTGCGCGGCGACGGCGAGCGACCCGGACGAGACGGCTGCGGTCACCTACGCCTGGACGGTGAACGGCGCGTCGGTGGCGACGGGTGCGACGTACACGGTGGGG
>JBEIFN010000177.1:0-5053 GCA_040382435.1 Alphaproteobacteria bacterium | reverse complement strand
CGTTCACCGCCACCTGTGCTGCCCCATGAGCCGAGGAACCACGATGCACCGCAAGTTGCCAGTCCTGATGCTCCTGCTGCCCGCATGTGCGGGCGACAACAGCACACCCGCGCCCTACAGCGACGGCCTGACGTGGATCGTCGAGGAGCAAGTCACCGCCACCACGCAGTCGTGGCGCCAAGTCGAGGGCGAGGAGCCGCTCGCCACCAGCGGGCTGGTCGGCACGGCGGCGCGCTGTGCGGACGCCAAGGCGTCTGCGGGCACCTCGGTCAGCACCGCGACCACCCAGCGCACCCTGCGCGGCAGCGTGCTCGGCCAGACCGTCAGCCACCACCCGCTCGCGCCCGGCGAAGACACCTTCGACGCGATCGGCGTCTCGGTCATCGAGGAGCAGGTGACCGAGACCGGTACGTCGACCAACGTCAGCACCTACTTCAGCCCCGGCGCCGCCCAGGAGACGTGGGAGACGTCGAGCACCGCCGACCTCGGCACCACCGTGGTCAGCCACCTCTACGGCGTCGCGGCCGACGAGTACGTCGTCAAGCTGGAGCCGCTCGCCCTGTGGACCGACGACGAGGCCGCCGACGGCCGCGCTTGGTCGTTGATGACGCGGGCGGGCGCCAAGCCCGGTGATCTCTGGACCAACCCGGGCGGCACCTCGGTGTTCGAGGCCACCCGCGCCGGTACCGCCGGGGTGGGCGCCAAGAAGCTCGGCGTCGTCGAGGTCAGCGTCACGCAGCTCGAAGACGTCGCCGCGACCGGGGGCACCGTCCTCGCGGACTGCGTCGCGATCGGCACGCGCGAATCCACCTCGAGCCTCGACGGCGGCGCCGACGACACCCTCCTCCAAGCGGCGACGTTGATCGCCGGGTGTGACGGCCCGTACGAGGCGGCGCGCGTCGGCACCGAGCTGTGGCACGACGACTTCCTCGTCCAGTTCTCGGGCACGCGCACGTTCGTGACGATCACCAACTTCGGCTGGGAGCGGTTCGTCGACGACGGCGTCAACTGCACCCGCGTCGTGACGCCCGAGCGGCCGACCGACTCCAACGCAGCCCAGCTGTTCGTCGAGTACACGATCACCACCGAAGAGACGCTGCGGACGACGACGGGGTATGGCAAGGCCCCCTGACGGAGGCTCGATGACCGCCCCGACCCGTGCTGCCGCGCTGGCGGCAGCGATCCGCCACCCCAAGCGCGCGGACCGTCCGGCCGTGATGCCGTACGTGATCGGCTTGTGGCCGAACCCGGCGACCTGGGGCGAAGAGCTACTCGCCATCTCCGACGTCGCCGACGCGATCGAGGTCGGCGTTCCGTTCTCGGACCCGATGGCGGACGGGCCGGTCATCCAGCGCGCGTCCCGCCAAGCCCTCGACGGCGGCGTCACGCTCGACGGCATCCTTCGCACCCTGACTGCGCTCCCTCGTCGGCCCGGCTGCCCGTTGGTGCTGATGAGCTACGTCAACCCCCTGCTCGCGCTCGGCCTGCCTGAGGTCTTGGCGCGCGCGGCCGCGGCCCACGTCCATGGCTTCATCGTGCCCGACCTGCCTTGGGAGGAGTCGGCCGACATGCGGGAGGCGTGCGCGCAAGCCGGTATCGCGCTGATCCAGCTCGTCACGCCCGCGACGCCCGACGACCGGCTCGCCTTGCTCACCGCCCGCGACGATGGCTTCGTCTACGCCGTGACGGTCAACGGCATCACCGGGGCGGCGTTCGACCCCGCCGCCGTTCACGCCTACCTCGACCGCGTTCGCGCGATCAGCCGCGCCCCGGTCTGCGCCGGGTTCGGCATCCGCACCGCCGACGACATCGACGCCCTCGGGGGTCACGCCGACGGCGCGATCGTCGGCACCGCGCTCATCCAGCACCAGCTCGACGGCGGGGACGCTCACGCCTACGTCCGGGCGCTGGCGAAGGCCTGATCGTCACGAAGGCCCCGCGCAGCGCCGTTCAGGGCAGCGCAACACCCAAGGCGGCGGCGACGACGGGTGCGTCGGTCGCGCTGACCCGGCCCACGTGCGCGCAGCGCAGCGCCCCATCCTGGCCGAAGAACAGGTGCAGAGGGACGGGACTCCCCGCCGGCAGACCGTACCGCCCCACCCAACCATCAAAGGCATCCAACGACGCCGCGCGCATCCGACTCACCGGCAGATCCCTGTGGGTCGCCGCAAACCGCTCGATCATCGCCGGCGCGTCATCGATCGAGAGCGGTTGGACGACGACGCCCGCCGGTGCCAAACGCTCCCGAAGCGCCTCGATCTCGGGCAGTTCCGCGACGCACGGACCGCACCACGTGGCCCACACCGGGATCCACACCGCCTTGCCCTGCGTCGCGGGCGCGGCGCCCTCGCCGAGCGCTGGCCACGTCAACGGCTGACCGATGCCTGGGAGCGACGCGCCGCAGAACCGCTCCAGCGCGGCCGGTGCCACGACAGGTGCAGGGCGCGCCGCCCCGCGGCACGCGACCACGGTCGCCAAGACGATCGAACCGACGCTGCGCAAAGCTATCCCCCCGCCCATCCCTAGCCGCACGCCCAAGGTGTGCCAGACTCACGACCGTTCCTGACGCTCAGGGGACGACGTAGGGGGTGATGCGGTCGGCCGCGATCGTGCCCGAGAGGTCGAACCCGTAGCCGAACAGCGAAAGACCGACCCCATCAAACGACGCCTCCAACGTTCCGGTCGGACCCAAAGACCCCTCCCAACCGAGCGGGATGTCGAAGAACCCCGCGTCGACCAGCAGGTCGCCCGAAGCGTCGGGGTCGACGATCGCGCCCTCGAACGCGTACGCGAGATCAAAGCTCAACCCCCCGATGGGGAACGCGAGCGTGCAGCCTCCATCGCCCGCGATCGCCCGTCCATCGAGCCCGACGTCGAAGACCAGACTGCCGAGGCACGACGACGACAGCGGGATCTGCAAGCCCGTCAGCACGGCGTCGACCGCGACGCTGCCCGCGTAGATGCCCGCCCGAGGATGCTGGACCCGCACGCCGCCGATCGTGGTGTTGAGCCGATCGCCGTTGGGAAGCGCAGCCGAGACTTCGAAGGTGAAGACCCCAAAGCCCGTCGTGACCTCGCCATTGCGGCCGACGAACACCTCGGTGCCCAGCTCCACCACCTCCCAACGCACGTCGCGGAACGGGAGCAGGGTGCCGTCGGCCGCGAAAACCTTGCCTTCGAGGGCGAGCTTGCCGTCGACGGACTCGTAGAGCGCGGCCGACAGGGGCGAGGTCACCGACAAGTAAGCGTCGTCGTACACAGCGTTCGGATCGACCTCGGGCTCGGTGTCTGCCGGTGTGTCCGACGCCGAGTCGGCCGGGGTGTCCGTGGTCGGGTCGGCGGGTAGCGAGTCGTCGACGGGCACGGAATCTCCGGAGTCGGTCTCTTGGACGGGCTCCCCCAAGACCAACTCGCCGACGCCCTTGCACCCCATCAGCCCCACCGCCATCCAGCCTGCCAGCGCGCGCATCGAGCCCTCCGAGGATGCCCGCACCGTAGCACACGCCAGCCCAGCCGTGCGCGGTGAGCGAGGCACACCGTCACACGCCGCGTACCCGTCAGTCGTCGAGATCGAACGTCCAAGGCACCGTGGGCAACGCCTCGGGCTCAGGCAGCGGGGACAACGGCGCGGGCGGTTCCCAAGACAGGCCTGCCAGCGACGCATCCGCCGCCTCGGCATGCGCGACACCGGCCTCCGCATCGGCGAGCGCGTCGAGCACGGCGAGCCGCACGGACAAGGCGTCGGCGACCGCTTGCGGGTCGGCCTCGCCCGAGAGGCCCGCCGCCGCCTCATCGAGGAACGCACCCAGGGTTCCGCCGCCGAGCACCTCGGGCAGTGGCTGGGCACGGTCGATGTCGACGATCGCGGCGATCGCGGCGGCTGCGGAAGGACCATCAGGGGCGTGCAGCAGGGCGTGCAGGGCGCGCAGCGCCACGTCGGAGCCGTCGGAGCGCGTCATCGATCCTCCTGGGACGCAGGCAGAGGCCCTAGCCCGTCTCGCCCTACGACGTCAGGCGGGGACGTGGCGGCGGCGGCGCTGCGGACAGAGGGTCGTCGGGCCAGCTGTGCTTCGGGTAGCGTGCCCGCAGCTCCTTGCGGACCTCGGGCCACGTCCGGGACCAAAACCCGAGCAGGTCTCGGGTCACTTGCACGGGACGACCGTTCGGCGCGAGCAGGTGCAGCGAGACTGGCTCACCGTCGACCTTCGGGGTCTCTCGAACCCCAAACAGGTCCTGCATGCGCACCGAGAGCTCGGGCGGGCCCTCCAGCGGGTAGTGCAGTGAGGCACGACGACCGACCCCCACCGACAAGTGACTGGGCGCGATGGCATCGAGGCGCTGCGCCAAGGACCAGCCGAGGGCGTCGCGGAGCGCACCGGTCCAATCGGCGGACTTGAGGGCCGCCAAACTCCGGCAACCTGCCACCAGCCCGACGGCGAGCCCCGCCAGTCCCTCCAGCGAGACATCGGGCCACGTCTCCTCGGGATGCCGGCGCGCGGCAAAGCGAACCCGCGCGACGAGGTCCGCCAACCCGTCCTCAGCCAGCGGGACGAAGCGCCGAGGGTCCGCCCGACAGGCGGCTGCGAGCGCCGCCTCCACCACCGCCGGCGCGACGGGCGCCCCAAGGCGCCGTTCGAGCACAAGATCGCCGAAGCGCACCTCATCGGCGGTCTGGACCCGATCCGCGACCACGTCCCACGTCGCGACCTGCACACGGTGCGTGGGAAGCGCCGACCGGTCCACGGCGACCGCCATGTGGATCTGAGCGTGCGCGTCGTCCCCATCCGAGACGTCGAGGGCGACGACCAGATCGGCGTGGACGACCGCCGAATCCCGCGACAGCCGGGCGCCGCGTCCGTTCGCGAGGCGGAATCGGTCCGAACCGGGCTCGCGCCGCACCGCCACCCGGTCGGGCCAAGCCGCCGCGAGCGCGAGCGAGACGCCAGCCTCGGTCGCCGGGCCACCGGCACCCGCCACCGACCGCAGGCGTTGTCGAAGCTGGGAAGCGGCCTGAGCGATCTCAGCGGCCACCCCAGGGTGCCTCGGGACGAGG
>JBEIFN010000176.1:0-5054 GCA_040382435.1 Alphaproteobacteria bacterium | reverse complement strand
GGGCGGATCGCCGTGGACGTGCGCTACCGCGTGCGGTCCTCGAACCAAGAACAGGTGATGAACCTCGACGTCTCGACGGGCGGGTGACGTATGCCGATTCAACCTCCACGCCTCGACGATCGCAGCTACGAGGACCTGGTCCGCGAAGCGCGCGCGCTGATCCCTCAGTACTGCCCGGAGTGGACGCATCTGGGCGACAGCGATCCGGGCATGACGCTCGTGCAGCTGTTCGCTTGGATGACCGAGATGACGCTGTACCGGCTCAACCGCGTGCCGGACAAGACCTACGTCCACTTCCTGAACTTCATCGGGGAGGAGCGGCGCAACGCGCGCCCGTCCGTCGTTCCGCTCACGTTTGCCCTTCGCCAGTCCGAGGCCGCCGTGGTCGAGCTGCCGGCGGCGGAGCGCTGCTCGACGCGACAACGTCAGGGGGGCGACGCCCTTCACTTTCTGACGTCAGAACCGGTGAGCGTGCATGGTGCGCGCGTCGATCGGATCGTCGCGGTCGCCGCTGGGCCGCAGCCGATGTCGCGCGAGATCGCGTGGGAAGTCTTCGACGAAGGAAGCGGCGCGCTTCGGTTCGGGGATCGTGGACTATCGCTGCTCGATCTCGACCCATCCCGCGATGGGCCGAACAGCTACACCGCCGATCATTGGCTCTACCTGCGCCATGACGACTTCTTGCGCATGGGGCGGGTCGACGCTGGGGAAGGGCCGGGCGGCGCGCTGCGACTGCGGTCGGTGCTCGAGGTCGGCGACGAGGGCGCGGTCGGTCTGCCGGTCGCGGGCCTGTTTGCTTGGGAGTACCCAAGGTTGGACGGGGAGGGCTGGACGCCGGTCGCGCCGTTCCCCGAGCCACCAGGCGAGGTGATGGGGCTGCCCGAGCCGCTGCTGGCCGCCGAGCTGCCGCTGATGGCGCCGATCGCACACTTCGGTGCGATGGATGACCCGATCGCTTGGCCCGAGGACCTGCCGCAAGAGGGCTGGATCCGAGGGCGTCTCGATGTCGAGCGTTGGCTCGCCGAACTGATGGGCCAAGAGGGGGAGTTGACGATCACGTGGCGCGACGATCGCGGGGGCGAGGAGCACGAGATCACAAGCTGGCAGGTCCGCGCCGTCGGTCGGACGCTCGAGTTCTTCGTCCCGAACGTGCCGCCACTGCGGCCGGGATGGACGTTGCGCTTCACCCTCGTCGATCACGGCTTGCGTCTGGGCCGGGAGGGGGTGTTCCCTCGGTACGCATGGTCCTGGCGGCGTGGTGACATGTGGGAGCCCGTTCCTGCGGGGGCGGTCGAGCAGGTGGGCGCTTCGTTCGTGCTCACGGGTCCTCTGCTCGATCTGGCGGCCGATGGCTTCAACTTGCGGGCGGAGCGTCGTGAGAGCGTCGACCTGTTCGGCGTCCTGCCGTCGTTGCGGATCGATGCGGTCTGGCAACGTCCGGCCGACGTCTTCCTCGCGTGGGGACCCGAGGTCGCTGCTGCGAGCGAGATCCTCGCGGGCGAGCTGCCCGTGACCCCGTTCCAGCCGTTGCCGACGCTGCCTGCGTTGCTGGGGATGAAGTTCTTCATCGGGAGTGACCTGCTCGCGAACCGCCGGCGCGAGCCGGTGCTGCTCGAACTCGACGTCGCGTTCGAGCGGGACGGCGAGCTCGTCGCGGAGCCTGATGGTGACTACCACCTGCAGCTGACCTACCGCACCTCCGCGGGCTGGCAGACGGTGCAGGTCCAAGACCTCGACCTTTCGCGGTTCACCTTCGCCGACCTCGATCCCGACGGTGCGCCCCTCGCGGAGCGGCGCGGCCTGCGCCTCGCGCTTGATCCCGCGGAGCATCTGCCCGGCATCGCCCCGACCGAGGTGGGACAGCGTACGACCTGCTGGCTGCGGATCGAGCTCACGCGCGCCGCGCTGTCGTACCAGACCGAGCCCACCGCACCCCCCTCGGCGGTGACGCTCCGGGTGCACGACGCGCGGATTAGCCTCGAGCGGATCCCGGGCGCCCAAGTGTACGACGAGCCGCTCCCCGGGACGCGGATGGTCGCCGTCGAGCATCGCCCCACAAACCGACGTTTTACGAGGATGATGCGCCGAAAGGACGGCGACGTCGTCTCCAGTCTGCCGTTCGACCCCCAGATCGCGATCGAGGACCCCGACGGCGGCCACCGGGCGCTCTACCTTCGCTTCGACCGCCCTCTGCCGGTCGGGAGTCGCCTGCACACGATGTTCTTGCAGGCGGGAGAGACCTGGTTGCCTCGCGGATTTTCGGTGCACTGGGAGCTTTTGCAGGAGCCGACGCCGGGCGTGCGGCGCTGGACGCGACTCACCAGCGGGACCGCCGAGGAGAGCGCAGGTGCTTGGCGCATGGATCGCAGCGGGAGCTTGACGTTCTCGCTCGACCAGCCGATGCGGCCAGCCCCTGAGGGGATCTGGCTGCGGGGCTTGTTCCGCGCGTCGGAGGGACGGTTCCCCGCGCTCCCGCCGGTGACGCACCTGCTGCCGAACACGGTCGAAGCCAAGAACCTTCACGGGTTCCGCATGGAGAAGTTCAGCGGGGAGGGGATCCCCGGCCAGCTCGTCCAGCTGCGCCACCAACCGCTATGGCTGCCGGACGCGGCCGACGTCGCGCGGGACCGGACGACCGATCTCGCGGTCTGGGTCGATGAAGGCGACGCCCAGCCGCGCGCTTGGCGGGTCGCTCCAGGCAACAGCTTTGTCGCGACGAGCAAGGACGATCGGGTGTTCGTCGTCGACGCCGTCGATGGCACGCTCACCTTCGGCAACGGCATCCGAGGACGGATTCTGCCGATCGGGACGTTCAACGTCACGGTCGCGTCGTACCACGTCATCCCCGGAGCTTCGGGCAACGTCGCCGCCGGGGAGATCGCGTTGAGCGAGGGTTTCGCCGACGTTGTCGACGTGATCAACCTGCTGCCGGCCGTGGGCGGTCGGGACGCGGAGACCGTCGATGAGATCGTCCGTCGCGCGCCCTCGGTGCTGACGAGCCGTGACCGGGCGGTCACGCGTAAGGATTTTGAGGTGATCGCCACCGAAGCGAGCCCGGAGGTGGCCCGCGCCGCCGTCGTGGGGTCTGTGGGTGCGGACGGCGGGATCGAGGTGGTGATCCTCCCTCGCAAGCGGGCGCACGAAGCGTTGCCCGACCCGTTCTTGTCGGCGGGCTTGCTCGATCACGTGCAGCACTACGTACAACGGCGCTGCCTCGTCAACGTTCGACCCAAGGTTCGGCTCGCGACCTTCCAGGCCGTCGACGTGAGCCTCGACGTTCGACTCCGCGCGCACGCGGACGTGGTCGCGGCACGCGAGGCGGCCCAGGCGTGGGTGCGGACGTTCCTCGACCCTTGGGGCGGCGGGCTGGATGGCGAGGGGTGGCCGTTCGGCGCCACGGTGTTCGCGGCCGACTTCGGGCGGCTCGTGCTGGCGGTGCCTGAGGTGCGTCACGTCGTCGACGTCCGGTTGTTCCCCGTCGCGCCGGTCCCCGAGGGAGGCCGCGTTGCGCCGCCGGGTTGGGAGACGTCGCCGGGTGACGCCGTCTTGTCGCTCCCGGGTATCGACCTGTTCCTCGTTCGCGAGGTTCGGATCCGGTGGGCGGAGGAGCGCGCGTGAAGCGACGCCGCATGCTCGCAGGGCCGGCGTTGCCGTCCACGACGTCCGAGCGCGCCGCCCTCGCGGTGGGGCAGGGCGATCTTGCGCGCTTGGCAGCCGTCGTCACCGCGCGGCTCTCCGTCCGTGCGGCGCGACTGCACCTGCAGCGTACGGTCGGCAACCCGGTCAGCTACCGGCTCGTGGAGCTTGGGCGCGGCGAGCGTCCGGGGGTGGTGCGAGCCGTCGAGATTCACCACGCCGCCAGCGGGCAGACCAGCGTGGTGCGTGCCGAGCGCGAGCTCGCCAACGGTCAACCGGCCAGCTTCTTTGTGCCCGACGCGCTGGTGCGCATGCGACCCGTCGTGGAGGGACCTGCGGGTCGTGTGGGCGCGCTGGAGGCCGAGGATCGCCTCGTCTTGGTGGTCCCGGTCCGTGGCTACTTGCGGTTCTTGCCCGCGCTGTTCTCAGGCGAGGGGCCGGTCGCGATCCGTCAGGCGGAGACGGTGACCTCGACCCAGCTCGCCCGCGTGGGCGGCGCCGAGATCGAGCGCCGGTGGGAGGACCGCGACGTCGACGCGCACCCGCTCCGTCGCTTCTTGTTCTTGCTACAGCACCAGCACACCACCGTGACCGATACGCTCGACGGCCTTGCGGACCTGACCGACCCGCTGGCGTGCGCGCCCAAGTTCTTGCCGTGGCTGGCGAGCTGGGTCGGCTTCGATCTGGACGCGAGCCTGCCGATCCACCAGCAGCGCGAGCTGGTCCGCCGTGCCATCCGTCTGTATCGAACGCGGGGAACGCGGGTCGGGGTCGAGGAGATGGTCGAGGTGCTGACGACCGCACCGGTCCGCGCGCGCGAGCGGCAGCGGCCCGCGCCGATGGCGCTCGGTCGGGCGCACCTCGTCGGCGGCGAGGACGTCGTGGGCCGTTACCATCGCCGCGAGGCGCAAGGGTGCTACCTCGTCGCGCCCGAAGCCCACGCCGACACCGACTTCTTCGTGCTGCTGCTCGAACCGGCCGACGCGTTCCGCGCGCGGTTCGGTGAACGGGCGGAGCACGTCCTTCGTCGCATCGCAGACGTCGTCAGCCATGAGCGGCCGGCCCACGTCGCGTTCACCCTACGCTTTGATGAGAGTGTCTGATGGCTCACGACGAACCCCTCGTCCGTCTCCGCCCCTTCGAGGGCCTGTGCCTGACGGCTGCCGACCTCATCGTCGAGCAGAGCTTTCACCGCCGCGCGCTGGAGCGGCACGCCCACTTCCTGCACGGCCACGGTGTGGTGCAGGGGCTGGGGGTGGAGCTGGTTCAAACGCTCGACCGATACGAAGCCCGGGTTCGCGCCGGTTTTGGATTGACGGCCCGCGGTCAGGGGATTCGCTTGGCGACCGACGAAGTCGTGCCGCTCGAAGAGCAAGGCACCGACGGGGATTACACCTTGTGGCTCGTGCGGGACGAGC
>JBEIFN010000175.1:0-5057 GCA_040382435.1 Alphaproteobacteria bacterium | reverse complement strand
CTCGTCGAAGAGGGTGAGATCGCGGGGGACCGCACCGAGCGCGTCCGCGCGCCGCGCTTTCATCGTCCGCTGCCCGTGGTGCTGTCGGCCGCCCAGATCGAGGCGATCCTCGATGCCCCCGACCCGTCCTCGCCGCTCGGGGTGCGCGACCGCGCGATGGTGCAGCTGATGTACAGCGCTGGCTTGCGGGTCTCCGAGCTCGTCGGGCTTCGCGTCGACGGTGTGAGCCTCTCACCGCCGATCGTTCGCGTGCTCGGCAAGGGCGGCAAGGAGCGGCTCGTCCCGATGGGCGGTGTCGCTGCCCAGGCGCTCGCGCTGTACGCGCGCGACGTCCGCCCTGCCTTCGCGAACGATCCCCGTCAACCGGCGTTCTTCCTCGCAGAGCACGGCGGACCGATGACGCGGCAGAACCTGTGGGAGCGTCTGCTGCGCCACGCGCGGGTCGCCGGCGTGCCCGGCAAGGTCAGCCCGCACGTGCTGCGCCATTCGTTCGCCACGCACTTGCTGACGCATGGGGCGGATCTGCGCGCGATCCAAGCCATGCTCGGCCACGCCGACATCAGCACGACGCAGATCTACACGTCGGTCTCGCGCGAGCGGCTGCGCGCGATCCACGCCGAGTCCCACCCGCGCGGACGAGGGAGGCGACGAGGCTGACCGCGCCGCCGTGAGCGGTTACGGCGGCGCCCTCGGGAGGTCCCATGAACGCTCCGCTCCCCACCGGTGCCGCGCTCCTCGACGCCATCGAGACCCTGCGTCGCGAGAAGAACGCGGTCATCCTCGCGCATTACTACCAAGAGCCCGAGATCCAAGATCTCGCCGACTTCATCGGCGACAGCTTGCAGCTCGCCAAGGCCGCGCGCGACACCACCGCCGATGTCATCCTGTTCTGCGGCGTGCACTTCATGGCCGAGACCGCGAAGATCCTCAACCCAGACCGGATCGTCCTCGTCCCCGACATGAAGGCCGGCTGCTCGCTCGCCGACGGCTGCCCCGCCGAGGAGCTCGCGGCGTTCAAGGCGAGCCACCCCGACCACCTCGTCGTCAGCTACATCAACTGCACCGCCGCCACCAAGGCCCTCTCCGACATCATCTGCACCTCCAGCAACGCCGTGCGCGTCGTTGAGAGCTTGCCGGCCGATCGGCCCGTGCTGTTCGCGCCCGACCGCAACCTCGGGGCGTACTTGGTTCAACAGACGGGGCGCGCGATGGATCTGTGGCCGGGATCCTGCATCGTCCACGAGACGTTCTCGGAGGAGGGGCTGCTCGCGCTCAAGGCCGCCCACCCCGACGCCCGCGTCGTCGCCCACCCCGAGTGCGAGCCGAACCTGCTTCGCTACGCCGACTTCATCGGGTCGACCGCCGCGATGCTCGCCGACACGTCGCGGCACCCCGCCACCACCTTCATCGTCGCGACCGAGCCGGGCATCGTGCACCAGATGGAGAAGGCGAACCCGGGCAAGACCTTCCTCCGGTGCCCGGCGTCGGCGAGGCGTGTGCCTGCAACGCGTGCCCGTTCATGCGCTTGAACACGCTCGAGAAGATCTACCTCGCGCTTCGCGATCTCTCGCCGCGGCTGGAGATGGACGAGGCCACCCGCAAGGCCGCGTTGGTCCCGCTCGAGCGGATGATGGCCCTCGGCTGATCGGGCCTCATCGGCGTAGGAAGTCGAGGATCTCGGCATGGATGCTCGCGTTCACCCGCAGGTCGGCGACGGTGCCTGACCCGAGCCTCGCCACGCGCGCCGCGCCGTCGATCGCGGTGTTCGTGTCCTTGAGCTCGGCGCCATCGGGGTCGTAGAAGCCCCACGCGCCGGCGAACGCGGCCTGGGCGCGCGCGCCGTGCAGGGTGTCGTCGGCACTCCACCAAGCCATCACGTCCACGCCGATCGGGGGCGGGTAGGCGGCGGGGTCGGCTCCGTGCACGACGTTGCGCCACAGGCTCAGCACCGGGTGGCCGGGCTCGACGAGCGGCTCGGCCGTGATCGCGTCGAAGCGACCGAGGAAGGGCATCGGCGCCTGCCGGTCGAGGCCGACGTAGACGAGGTCCGCGGCGGGGGCGACCAGGACGGCGTGGGCGAAGCTGCCGTTCGCGCCGACGGCGATCGCCGCGACCCGTGCGCCGAAGCCCAGCCCGATGACGTCGGCGGCACCGAGCGAGAGCGGGGCGCCCGACGGCGGCGCGCGTCGAGCGGCGGCGACGAGTGCGGTCAACTCCGTCGCGGCTTGGCGGGAAACGTCCTGGAGCGCGCGGGGGTGCAGGCTGTTGAAGCTGAGATCGACGGGGTCGCCCGCGGTGGGGATCCACGGGGACCAAGCGGCGTCGTCGTAGGGGACGGCACGCAAGCCGTTGAGCGGTAGCTCGATCGCGAGCACCGCGCGTCGTCCCGCCACGAGCGCCGCGACAAGGGGATCGGCGTCGATCTCGGCGAGCGAGGTTCCTTCTTCGCGGAGCAGGGCGACGAGCGGCCAGCCGCCGCCCGGTGCCGCGCCCGACGGGACGCGCAGCGCGACGGGGACGTCGTGGGGGGCAGGCGGCATGCCGGTGGGCGCATCCACCCAGCCGCCGCCGTCCTCGGGCCGTCGGAACGGCTCCCGGCCGAGGAGGTGCCATGGGGCCGGGATGGTGCCGTCGAACCCGCCCGCCACAGGCGTCCAGCTCGGCGCTCCCGGTGCGATCGTGTCGGCCTGAATCGCCGCCGCGAGCGCGGGTCGCGGGTCGTTGACGGTCATCAACGTCCAAGCGCCGAGCGTCGCCAGCTCAGGCCGGGTCGCGAGGAGCTGTCGGACGCCGCCGTGGCGCGTCCACGCCGAGATCAGGCGCCCTTCAGCGGGCGGCTCCGCGCGCAGCAGCGGGGCGAGGTCGGCGGCTTGCGACAGCGCGAGGCCGCCCGACGCCCATGTGGGCCGTAGGCCGACGAGGTAGGTGTGGCCGGGCTTCCAGGGGTGACCGAGCGCGGGTGCGACCTCGATCCAGGGGTCGCACAGCAGGCGGCCGGCGTCACCCTTACGGACCGCGACGGGGTGGTCCTCGCCGAACGCGTCGTCGTCGATCGTCACGTCGATCGCGATCACGCCGTCGGTGGGCACGGCGTCCGCGGCTTGGGTCAGCAAGAACAGCGCGGGCTGGGTGACGGCGAAACCGACGGAGTTGCTACGGAGGTTCGCCCACCAGATGTCCGCCAGGCCGTCGAGCGGGGGCAGGGGGCTGGCGGGGAGCGGGAAGTCTTCGAGCTGCTGCAGGCCCTTGTCGTCGAGCCACGCGTCGTTGGGCCACGGCAGGCTCCCCCAGCTTGGGCGCTCGAGCCCCTCGGGCAGCGTGTACCGAGCTTCGAACGCCGCGACGTCGTTGACGCCGCAGGTCTCTCCCTTCCAGAAGGGGACTTCGACGCCGGCGCACGCGCCCTCGAAGCACGTGAGCTCGGCCCGGCAAGCCGACGCGTCGACGCAGGGGTCTCCGGGAGCACCCGTGCCCGGATCCCCCTCGGGCGCGCACACGCCGTCCGCGCTGCACGCGAGGTCGAGCGCGCACTCGGCCGTGGCCGCGCAGGCGTCGCCTACCTCGGCCGCGCCGTACTCGCCGGGCGGGTGGCAGAGCGCGTCGCGGCCGCACACGAAGTCGATGCGGCAGGGCAGGGTGCTGCGGCACGGTTCGTCTTCGAGGCGACCGTCCGGCAGTCCGCCACCGCAGGCCGCCATCAGGCCGAGGATCGTCCTTCCCAGCATGCCCATCCCCCGTCGCGCGCGGTACTCTAGCGCACGTGGGGGGCAGATGCTGGCGTGGTGGCTGATGACCGCGTGCACCGATGCGCCAGCGGCCCTTTCCGTCTGGCACCTCGGAGCCCCCGTCGTCGACGGGGACACGTGGACGATCGAGGCTGGCGCGCAGGGGCTGCACCACCTGCGGTTCGACATCGTGCCGCCGTCCGACGTCCTCGACTCTCCCGTGGGGCGGGCGCGACTCCAGATGCGGCTTGAAGCAGAGGGACGAGACATTGCAGAGCTTGATCTTGGCGTATCCGAGCCTTTGGCCGGCGAGGACCGGCTGCGGGACGTCCTATGGATCACCTCCGACCCCGCCCTTTGGGTCGGTGGACCGTACACGGCGGTGGCCGTTTGGACACCCGTCGGCGGGTCAGACGCAGCGAACGCCACATGGGCAGACATTCTCGTGACAAGCGCACCTTGACGGGAACCGGCACGCTGTGTCAGTTTCGGCGCGTTGGGGGCGCACCATGGGCAGCGATGCGGAAAACGCGGGGAAGCTGCGACGGGCTGGGTTGCGGGTCACCCCGATCCGCTTGGCCGTGTTTCGCGTGCTCGGCCGTACACGCCATCCGATGAGCCACCGCGAGGTCGTCGACCAGCTCCGCGGCACCGACCGCGTCAGCATCTTCCGCACGCTCACTTCGCTGGTCGACGCCAAGCTCGCCCGCCGGCTGGAACTCGGGGACCACACGTGGCGGTTCGAGCTCGTCGACGCGGGCGACGATGCGGCCCTTCGAGGCACGGTCTCTTGTATTCGGTGCCTGCAGATCACGCGCTTCGAGCCGGTCGCGATCACCGTCGGCCCCGGGGTTCCTGAGTCGGTGCTTGCGGGTCTGGACGACGGCGAGGTGCAGGTGCGGGGCGTCTGCGGTACCTGTCGCTGAGCCGCGTGACGCGCGGCCTGGAGGCGGCGTGGCGAAGGGGTCCAAGGGGATGATCGAGACGTACGGCGGCGTGTTCGTCGCGGTCGTCTTGGGGTTGTTCGTCATCGAGATGACGGTGCTCGTGGCCCTGCTCCGCGCCGGTTTTGCGGTCGGTCCGTTGGTCGCATGGCTCAACGACACGGTCGGCTTGGACGCCTCGGGTGTCCTCGGCGCCGCCGGGACGTTCGGCGTCGCGTACGCGATCACGCGCGTCCTCAAGCCGTTTCAGCTCTTGCTGGCCGGGGTGCTGACGCCGCCGGCCGCTGCTGTGTGGGGGCGCCTTCGGGGCGGCTCGACGCCTTCGACCGAGGATCCCAAGCCATGAGCGCCACCCCCGGGCGTAGCCTCGGCGGGCGGTTCACCGAGT